>JANPKX010000292.1:0-2603 GCA_031426235.1 Alphaproteobacteria bacterium
GCCAAGGACTCCATCGGCTCGGACCCTCACATGCATCAGGTGATCCTCGCCTACGCGTCGGACATGAGCCTGCTGGGCACGTCGGTGCGCCCGCATGGGGTCAGTTGGCAGACGCCCGGGTTCCAGTCCGCCAGCCTGGACCACGCCATGTGGTTCCACATGCCGACCGACTTCAACGAATGGCACCTTTATCACCAGGAAAGCCCGTCGGCGTCCGGGGGGCGCGGCTTCAACCTCGGCTACATATATCGCGCTTCCGACGGCGCATTGGTCGCCAGCTGCGCCCAGGAAGGGCTGATGCGGCTGCGCAAGCCTAGGGGCTAGGGCGCAGGCCGGCGAAGCGTGACGGGCTCTGATCGCCCCGCCAGGGTCAGCTCCCCTCGCCAGCCGCCGCTGTCGGGACGCAACGCCGCCACGCGGTCGCCTATGCGCAGGGACAGGCCATCGGTCGTCCGCGCGATGTCGTCGATGAACCCCGAGGCGTCGAGGGCGCCCGGCCGGCGCGTATCGCGCCACGCGCCCTCCAGCACACCGCCGCGATCGTTGATCTGCAACTCCAGCCGTTCCCCGCCGCTCGCCAACAGGGTCCAGCGCCCGGCCAGTGGCCCCTGGAACCCCTCGGCCGACGCCCGGGAGGCGCGGAGCCGGTCGTCATAGGCCGCATCGGCGGGACTGGGCGGACCCTCGGTCGTCCGCGCGATGTCCTCGACGATAACGGGCCGCGTCGTCTCCTGCTGCTGGCCGTGCGCCGGATGCGCCAGCCCCAGCATCCATAGGGCGGCGACCAGAGCCCGGACGCCCCTCACGCCGGGCTCCGGTCGGCGATCGCCTCAGCCACCGCGATCAGCCGCCGGGCTTCGGCGAGGTGCAGCCGCTCGACCATTCGCCCCTCCACCCGCAGGACCCCACGTCCCGTGGCCTCGGGCTGGTCGAAGGCCGCCGTAACGACGTGGGCCCAGGCGACCGCCGCGGGGTCGGGTGAGAAGGCGAGGTTGGCCGCCTCGGCCTGGCTGGGATGGATCAGAGTCTTGCCGTCGAAGCCAAACGCGGCGCCTTGGTCGCACTGCCGGGCCAGCCCCTCCGCATCACCGATGTCGTTGAAGACGCCGTCCAGGATGCACAGGTCGTGGGCGCGCGCAGCCATCAGGCTCATCCCCAGCGCCGCCTGCAGCGGGGCGCGGTCCACCCCGGGCGAACAGCGCATCTCCTTGGCCAGGTCGTTGCAGCCCATCACCCATACCCCGGCGCCGGCCGACACCGAAGCCGACGCCAGCTCGCGGAGGCTGAACATCGCCGCGCAGGTCTCGATCATCGCCCACATCGGCGGCCCGGGACCCAGCGCCGTCCGCGCCGCGGCCAGATCCCTGGCGCTCGAAATCTTGGGCACAAGCACGGCGTCAGGGTGCGTCGCGCCGGCCGCGGCCAGATCCTGCGCGCCCCACTCCGTGTCCAGGCCGTTGACGCGGATCACCAATTCGCGTCCGCCAAAACCGCCCGCACGGACCGCCGCGACGGCCGCTGAGCGCGCCTCCAGCTTCGCCTCGGGCGCCACGGCGTCCTCAAGATCCAGAATCACCACGTCACAGGGCAGGCTGCGCGCCTTTTCGATCGCCCGCCCGTTGCTGGCCGGCAGGTATAGGGCGCTGCGGCGCGGGCGTCCGATCGGCGCAGTCATCGCGGGCAGGTCCCTTACGTTTCAACCCGGATAGACTTTAGGGGGTTCCCGCGACGACGGAAACCGGGCCCCAACCGGGTCAGCGTGCTTTCGCGCGCGGCGCTCCACCGGTTAGGATAGGGCCATGGCCACCCCCACGATCCGCTACGATGTCGGCGCCCGCAACGTACTCGGCGGCGAACTGGCGCCCTGTTCCCTCGATCCGGTCACCGGCTTTTTCCGCAACGGGTGCTGCGAGACCGGCCCGCACGATGTCGGGATGCACACCGTCTGCGCCGTGATGACGGCGGAGTTCCTGGCGTTCTCCCAGCGGGCCGGAAACGACCTGTCGACGCCCCGGCCGGAATTCGGCTTCGAGGGGCTCAAGCCCGGCGACCGTTGGTGCCTTTGCGCGCCGCGCTGGAAAGAGGCGCTGGACGCCGGCGCCGCGCCGCAGGTGGTGCTGGAGTGCACGCACGAAGAGACCCTGGCCATCGTGCCGCTGGGGGTGCTCAAGGATTACGCCGTTCAGGCCTGATCCAAGGGGTAGGTCGCCTCCAGCCGATAGGCGGAGCCCTGCGAGGTCTGGTGGCTGGAATAGAGGTGAAAGGTGGTGACGGGGATGGCCGGGCTGCGGAGCAGGTTGTGGGCCTGAATCCAGGCCCCCACCTCCGCCGGATCGCCGCGGCGCAGGTAGGCCAGGGTCACGTGGGGCCGGTATCTCCGGGCGTCCGGCTTCAGGCCCGCCCGTCGGCACGCGCTCTCGCAGGCCTTGGCCAGGGCGCTCAGCGCGGGGTTGTCAGCCACCCCCGCCCAGACCGCGTCCGGACCCTCGCCATGGTCGAATGCGCCGGCGCCCTCCAGGGCGATCTCGAACGGGCGCTTGCGGATCTCCAGCAGTTCGGCGTCAAGGTCGCGGGCCACGTCCTCGCGGATGTCGCCGCAGAAG
>JANPKX010000293.1:0-2154 GCA_031426235.1 Alphaproteobacteria bacterium
TCCGGATCCGCCGAGGCCGTGCGGCCTGTCGTGCGGGCCACGGACATCCGCGGCAATCGCCTGCAGGAGACGCACAATAACGACATCCTCTACACGAGCGCGACGCTGACGGGCGAGTACGGCTGGGGCACGCTGACCGCTGCGACCAGCTTCGTGCACCACGTCTTTTCCAGCCAGTATGACGGCACCGACGGCGGCGCCAACTTCCCTGGCGCCGCCACGGAACTGGGGGTCTATTCGGAGAAGGCGCGGATCAACCTGCTGGTGGAAGACATCGTGCTCCACTCCGCTGGCGGCGGGCCGTTCCAGTGGCTCGTGGGGCTGTATGGCGCGCGCTCCATGGAACGCTCACCCTCGAGCCTGGCCTTCCTCGCGCCGGGCTCGGCAGCCACCGCATATGCGGAACAGCGCAAGGATCGCCTGTTCGAGTACGCCGCCTATGGCGAAGGCTCCTATGAGCTGGGAAACGGTTGGACCGTGACCCTGGGCGGCCGGGCGTTCGAAAGCCGCGTACACACTCAGGCGAACCTCACCATCAGCGCGCCCTTCCAGTCGCGGAGGTTCGACGGCCGGCGCAACTCGAAGGGCATCTCGCCGAAAATCAGCCTGCAGCGCGAGTTCGCCAACGGAGATCTCGTTTACATCCTGGCCAGCGAAGGCTTCCGGCCCGGCGGCCTCAATACGGCGGGGTTCCAGCCCATCCGCTCGACGCGCGTCAGCTTCGCGCCCGACCGGCTCCGCAACTACGAGCTGGGCGCCAAGTTCCGCCGCCTGGATGACCGCCTCTCGGTGCGGGCGGCGGCCTACTACAACGAGTGGTCGAACATCCAGAGCGACCGCTACCGCCCGTCCGGCCTGGCCTACACCGCCAACGTCGGCGATGCGCAGATCCTCGGGCTGGAGGGCGAGGTCGGGTATGACTTGCCGTTCGGCCTGTCGCTGCGGCTGAACGGTCTCGTCACCGACTCCAAGGTGCGCAACGTCAACCCCGACTTCGTGCAACCGGTCACACCGGAACTCCCCGGAGCGCCGAAGTGGTCCGGCGGGCTGCTGGCGCTGTACGAGCACCCCATCGGCCCGGCGCTCACACTGCGGCTGATCGGCGAGGGCAGCTACGTCGGCCGGTCGGTGCTGAGCTTCGATTCCACGGCTTCCCCGCCCATGGGCCACTACCTGCGCGCCCGCCTTTCGGCCGAACTGGCGAACGACACCTGGCGGCTCACCGCCTACGTCTCCAATCCGCTCAACGATTCCAGCGATACCTTCGCCTATGGCAACCCGTTCAGCTTCGGCTCGGTGCGCCAACTGACGCCGCAGCGCCCGCGCACGGTGGGCGTGCGGCTCGCCGCCGCGTTCTAGGGCGACGCTGTCAGGGGTTGGGCCTAGGGATCGGCGGATGCAGCGCGGCGCGGAACCTCAAAGGCTGGAAGGCGGGCGCCGCAGCTCGCCGCTGGCGCTGGCCGTCATCGGACATGTCGACCACGGCAAGACCGCGCTGGTCCGAGCGCTGACCGGGATCGAGACGGACCGGCTCAAGGAGGAGGTCGAGCGGGGGCTATCCATCACCCTGGGCTTTGCGTGGCGCGAACAGGCCTCCGGTCCGCTCGATATCGTCGATACCCCCGGGCACGAGGACTTCATTCGCGCCATGGTCAGCGGCGCCACGGGCGCGCGCGCGGTGCTGCTGGTGATCTCGGCGACCGAGGGGGTCGCGCGCCAGACCCGCGAGCATCTCCAGATCGCCGGCCTGCTGGGGATCGCGCACGGCGTGGTCGCGGTGAGCAAGTCCGATCTGCTGGCCCCGGGCGAGGCGGCGGCTGCGCTGGCCAGGGTCGCGGCCGACCTTCGGGGCTCCTGGCTCGCCGGGGCGCCGATGGTGCTGTGCTCGGCCGTATCCGGGGACGGCCTTGATCACCTCCGCGCGGCGCTGGAGGCGCTGGCGGATCGGACCCCGCCTCCGGCCCGGCTGCCGGGCGCCATGCTGCCGGTCGATCGGGTCTTCACCATCACCGGAACCGGCACGGTGCTGACCGGGACCCTGCTGGGCGCCGGGCTGCGCATCGGCGACGAGGCGATCCTGCTCCCGTCTGGCCGGCCCGTCAGCCTGCGTCGGCTTCAGGTCCATGGTCAGCCCCAGGACGCGGTCGATCCCGG
>JANPKX010000294.1:0-1641 GCA_031426235.1 Alphaproteobacteria bacterium
CTGAGCGCAAAGGGCAGGCCGACGGCGGTCGCGAAAGCCTGAGCGACATCCACGCTCGCGCTGAACAGGCCCTGGCGGCTCGAGACCGCCGGACCACCCGCCACATTGGTGCTCTTGGCGTCGAAGTTGGGGACGTTCCCGCCCAGGGTCAGGATGTTGCTGGGGTCGGTGTAGCTGAACGGGGAGGATCCCACCGGCACACCGAGCACGAACGCTTCGCCGGCCGCATTGAAGGACGCGAGATTCGTCGAACCTTCGCCCAGGTTGATCTTGAAGTTCGCTCCCAGGCAGCCGCCCAGGCAACCGGACCCACCGGCTTCCAGCTTCAGCCCGTATTTGAGATCGAGGTCTGCGGTGATCGAGTCGTCGAAGTTCATGTAATTGCCTGCGCCGCGGCTGGTCGTCGTGGCCAGGGTGAAGGTTTCGCCGATGCGGCTGGAGGCCGCGTTGTCGGCCCCGCGAACCTGGGTCAGCGAGGTCGCCGACTGCCCGAACGTCGCGTACTGGCTGCTCACCACGTCAGCCTGGAAGCCAAGTTTCGGCGTGATCGACCCATGGATCTCGGCGCCAAGAGCGGTCGGTGGCGATCCCAAGACGCCACCCAGGCTGCCGCCGAAACTGCGGTCCACCAGGGTGAGGTTCCCAGAGTAGGTCTGGGTGTGGCTGCTCTGACCGGTGAGATACGTGGTCCCACCCACCGAGAAGCCCACGTCGGCGCCCGCGGGCGTCCCGATTGCCAGGACCACGGCGGCGATGAAACCCGCACCGGAAAAAAACCAACGCGACATAGCAAACCCTTGAACTTCACAGACAGGGTGGAAAGCTAGCAAGGGCGCCACGCGCGATACGCTACCCAGTTGGGTAGGCTCCGAATGCATTTGCGAAGACGAACGCTGGCCCCGCGCGTATAGGTCTCGTCGGGGACACATCTGGAGACACGCCATGAGATCGGCGATCATCGTCCTGGCCGCCAGCGCGGCCGCCATTTCCACCGCGGCCATTTCCACGGCCGCCTTCGCCGCCAAGGACGAATCCCGGCTCAGCGCCGCCCCGCCGTCGGGCGCCCGCCTGCCGAGCGGTCAGTGCATCCGCAGCCGCGAAATTCGCAATCACACGGTCGCCGACGCGCGGACGCTCCTGCTGGATGTCGGTGGCAAGGCGACCTATCGGGTCACCATGTACGGCGCCTGTCTGGCCGGTGCGATCTCGTCCGATCCGATCATCACCCGCAACCCGCCGGGCTCGGATATCATCTGCCGTCCGCTGGACATGGACATCGGCATCTCCAAGGGCGGAGACTTCGAAAGCCGCTGCATCGTCGAGTCCATCGTCAAGATGAGCGCCGCCGAAGTCGCGGCCCTGCCGAGGAAACTGCGGCCTTAGGCCCGGCGGCGCGGGCTCAGTTCGCGCGACGGACGACCAGCGACCTGCCCGCATAGGCCTTCACGTCAACACGCGCGATCCGTTGGGTCTTCCGACCTGTCGGGCTCATGAAGGTAACCTCCACGCTGACCCGGCTCATGCCGGGCAGGCCGAAGTGGACCGGAGTCGCGCCCTGGGCGCCGTAGCCGCCGCCGGTGGAAACTTGGCCAGTTCCCAGCAGCTTGCCGGTTGCGCCATAGACGCGCACCTCGGCGCCGG
>JANPKX010000295.1:0-4153 GCA_031426235.1 Alphaproteobacteria bacterium
CGCAGCACCTTCACCTTCTCGTTGCGCAGGCTCTCCGGGTGCATGTCGCTGGGCGGCTCCATGGCCACCAGGCAGAGGAGCTGCAGCATGTGGTTCTGCAGCATGTCGCGCAGCGCGCCGTACTCATCGTAGTAGGGCCAGCGCTCGCCCACGCCCTCGGTCTCGGCCACGGTGATCTGCACGTGGTCGATGGTCAGATTGTTCCACAAGGGCTCGAACAGCGTGTTGGCGAACCGCAGCGCGAGCAGGTTCTGGACCGTCTCCTTCCCGAGGTAGTGGTCGATGCGGAAAATCTGATTCTCGCCGAACACTCCGCCCAGCGCGCCGTTGATCACCCGGGAAGTCTCCAGATCGCGGCCGATCGGCTTCTCCAGCACGATGCGGCTCGTCTCGGAGGTCAGGCCCGCCGCGGCCAGCGCCGCGCCGACCCGGGCGAACAGGCTGGGCGATATGGCCAGGTAGAAGAACGGTCGCTTGCAGCCCTCCAGCGCCGGGCACAGCAGGGCCGCGCCATCCGCCGTCGTCGCGTCGGCGGCCACGTAGCGCAGCCGGGCTGAAAAGCGGGTCCACACATCCTCATCGAGACCCTCGGTACGCTCCGACAGGGTCTGGCGCACAAGGGCGACGAAGGCCTCACGGGTCATTTCCGTGCGGGCGGTGGCGACAACCCGGAAGCCGTCTGGCAGGAAGCCGTCCGCGTCGAGGAAATAGAGCGACGCCAGCAGCATGCGCCGGGCCAGGTCGCCGGTCGCGCCGAACAGGACGATCGCGTCGGCCTCAGGCGTCTGGGGCATCTTGGTCTCTCCCGGCGTGCTGGGGCGATGATCGCATGGTGTCGCGGAAATCCCGGCGGTCCGGGTCCTGCTTGCGGCACGGAAAGCACCCTGGCTTGGCCGGCGCGTCAAGGGATGGGTGGCATTTCGACCGCTGGGGGATCGAATGCAGCTTACGCAGCGTTATGGGCTCGCCCTGCGGGGTGAGAACCCATGCACAGCGACATCCACACCCTCAACCTGCCGGCGCCAAGGCCGCTCGACCTCTCTGGCGCCGCTCTGTTCCTTGACCTCGATGGCACTCTGGCCCCGATCGCGGCGCGTCCGCAGGACGTAACGCCGGACCCGCGCCGGACGCGGCTGCTCGCCGCCCTGAAAATCCGGACGTCGGGCCGCGTCGCCGTGGTCACCGGCCGCACACTGCGCGACGTCGATTATATTCTGGATGGACAGATCCCCCTGGTGGCGGCTGTCCATGGGCTTGTCCGCCGTGACGAGCTGGGCGTCGTCCTGTCGCGGCCGGCCCACGCCGGGCTTGATCGCGCGCGCGCGACCCTGATCGATTTCGCGCGGCGCCACCCGGGCCTTGTGGTGGAGGAAAAGGGCCCCAGCGTCGCCCTTCACTACCGCCTTGCCCGCGCCCACGGGGCGCATGCGCGGGTCTTGGCGCAGCGGCTCGCCGAGGCGACCGGCCTGACGCTGCAGGCCGGAGACATGGTGGCGGAGCTGCGAACGCCAGGGCCAAGCAAGGGCGATGCTCTGCGCGACTTCATGGCCCTGCCGCGATTCAAGGGCGCGACGCCGATCTTCGTCGGCGACGACATCACCGACGAAGATGGTTTTGAGGAGGCTGAGCAGCTCGGCGGCTTCGGCGTCCTGGTAGGGCAGCGCAGCCCGACACGGGCGCGCTATGCCCTGCGCGGCGTCGACGATGTGCTGGCCTGGCTGGAGGCGGGCCGGTGAGCCGGCTGATCGTGGTCTCCAACCGGGTCAATCCGCCGTCTGGCGACGGGGACGAGAGCGTCGGCGGCCTGGCCATGGCGCTGGCCGCAGCCTTGAACGCCTATTCCGGCCTCTGGTTTGGCTGGAGCGGCCAGACCACACCCAGCTTCACCGGCGAGCTTCACACCCAGACCGCGGGCGGCGTTACCGCGATGACCGTCGATCTCGAGCCGATCGATCTGGACGAGTACTACAACGGCTACGCCAACAAGACGCTCTGGCCCCTTTTCCACTACCGCACCGACCTGGCCGCCTTCGATCGGGCCTATGGGTCCGGCTATCGGCGGGTGAACCGGCGCTTTGCGGAAACCCTTGCGCCGCTGATCGAACCTGACGACCTCATCTGGGTCCATGACTACCACCTGATCCCGCTGGCGCAGGAACTGCGGGCCCTGGGCGTGCGGAACCGCATTGGCTTCTTCCTGCATATCCCCTGGCCCGCGCACCAGGTGATGACCACCCTGCCGCGTCACAGCCAACTGGTGGAGGCGATGTTCGCCTACGACCTCGTCGGCTTCCAGACTGCCGATTTCGCGCACGCCTTCGAAGACTATGTGGTGAGCGAGGCCGACGGCGCCATGCCCCGGCCCGGCTGCCTGGCCGCCTACGGCCGGCGCTTGGAGGTCCAGGCCTTCCCGATCGGTCTGGATGCTCCGGACTTCGCGCGCATGCTCGAAAGCCCCAAGGCCAAGGCCATGCGCGACCTCATGGCCGCCTCCACGGTGTTCCGGCAGTTGGTGGTGGGTGTGGACCGCCTGGACTACTCCAAGGGCCTGGAGGAGCGGTTCCTGGGGTTCGAGCGGTTCCTGATCGAGAACCCCGACCTGCGCCGGCAGGTGCTGATGCTGCAGATCGCGCCGGTCAGCCGCGAGGCCGTCGAGGCCTACCAGGACATCCGCGCCCGGCTGGATGCGATCTCCGGGCGGATCAACGGCGAGTTCTCCGACGTGGACTGGGCCCCCTTCCGCTATGTGAACAAGAATTACCGGCGCGACGAGCTGGCCGGCATCTACGGCGCGGCCCGGGTCGGGCTGGTGACGCCCCTGCGCGATGGGATGAACCTGGTGGCCAAGGAGTTCGTGGCGGCCCAGAACCCGGAAGACCCGGGCGTCCTGATCCTGTCGCGCTTCGCCGGCGCCGCGGGACAGATGCAGGAGGCCCTGCTGGTCAACCCAAACTCCACCGAGGAGGTGGCCGACGCTTTGAAGCGCGCCCTGGCCATGGAGCGGCCCGAGCGGATCCGGCGCTGGGAGGCGTTGTTCGAGGGCGTCCAGCGCGACGACGTGACCGCTTGGCGCGACAACTTCGTGTGCGCCCTACGGCAGGCTGGCGCGGATCTGGCTGGCGTCGGGGCCGGACCGCCCACCACGCCAGCTCACGCGGCCGCGTAGCCGGCGGGCGCCCTACGGGGAGGCCCCGGCGTTTTCCCGGCGCACGCGGTTGTCATCGCAGGGGGCGGCGCCTATAAACCGCGTCACTCGCCGCACGCGCGAGCGCTCTTCAGCAGCCGCCCCAAAGGCCTCATGAACATTCACGAACACCAAGCCAAAGCCGTCCTCTCGGAGTTCGGCGTGGCGGTCCCGCGCGGCTATCCGGCCTTCACCGCCGAGGAGGCCGTGGACGCCGCGAACAAGCTGGGCGGTCCGGTCTTCGTGGTGAAGTCTCAGATCCACGCCGGCGGGCGCGGCAAGGGACGTTTTGACGGCCTTGGCCCAGAGGCCAAGGGTGGGGTTCGAGTGGTCAAGTCCGTCGAGGACGTCCGGACCAACGCGGCCGAGATGCTGGGCCGCACGCTGGTCACGATCCAGACCGGGCCCAAGGGCAAGCAGGTGAACCGCCTCTACATCGAGGAAGGCGCGGTCATCGCCAAGGAATTCTATCTGTCGCTGCTGGTCGACCGCGAGACGAGCCGGGTGTCGGTCGTCGCCTCCACCGAAGGCGGCATGAGCATCGAGGACGTGGCGCACGACACGCCGGAAAAGATCGTGACCTTCTCCATCGACCCGGCGACCGGCGTCTGGCCGCACCACGCCCGCGCCCTCGCCGGCGCGCTGGGCCTGACCGGCGGCTTGGCCAAGGAAGCCGCCACCCTGCTGGGCCAGCTCTCCGAGGCGTTCGTCGCCAAGGACATGAGCATGCTGGAGATCAACCCTCTGATCGTAACGGCAGACGATCATCTGCGGGTTCTCGACGCCAAGATCAGCTTCGATTCGAACGCCCTCTTCCGCCACAAGGACATCGTGGCCCTGCGCGACGAGACCGAGGAAGATCCCAAGGAGATCGAGGCGTCCAAGTACGACCTCTCCTACATCGCCCTGGACGGCGAGATCGGCTGCATGGTCAACGGCGCGGGCCTGGCCATGGCCACCATGGACATC
>JANPKX010000296.1:0-3089 GCA_031426235.1 Alphaproteobacteria bacterium
GGTTCCAAGATCGGCCTCGACGCCACCAACAAGTGGCCACCCGAGACCCACCGCGAGTGGGGCGAAAAGCTTGGCATGGATTCGGACACCATCGCCGCGGTCACGCAGAAGTGGGCCAGTTTGGGCCTGCCGGGCGATGGACGGCCGGTGGAATAGGCTAGAGCTCGCGCATGGACATCCAGACCTCAGCCCACGCCGCCGCGCTCTGGACCGGGCTGCACCTGATCCTGCTGCTGGTGCTCTCTGTGCTGGTCACCCGGCAGCGGCGCAAGCACCACGTCGAGATCGGCGACGGCGGCGTGGTCGCCTTGCAACAGGCCGTCCGCGCGTTCGGCAATGCCACCGAATATGTGCCGGCGGCCATCGGCGCGATGGCAGTGCTGGCGCTCAGCGGCGCGCCGCCGATTCTCATCCACGCCGTCGGGCTGACGCTGTTCGCCGGGCGGGTTCTGCACGGGTTCGGGCTCTCGCGCAGCACGGCGGCGACCTGGCCCCGGGCCGTCGGCGTGCTGGCGACTTGGGTCGCCTACGTTGCGGCGGCCGCGGCGCTGTTGTTCTACGCCATCCCCTGAGGTTGGGGCGCTGAGCTTGTGGCGGGGCCGTGGGTCGGCCATATGCGCTGCGATGGATGAGACCTTGTTGAATGATGTCGTGGCCGCCGCCCTACGGGCCGGGGCCGACGCCGCCGAAGCCGTAGGCGCCCAGCGCAAGAGCCTTTCGATCTCGGTGCGGGTGGGCGCGCTGGAAGAGGTCGAGCGTGAGGAGAGCCGCGACCTCGGGCTTCGCGTCTTCGTCGGCCAGCGCCAGGCCACAGTGTCCGGTTCCGACATCTCGCCCGAGGCCCGGGCCAAGCTGGTCGAACGGGCGGTGGCGATGGCCCGCCTGGCGCCGGAGGACCCCTACGCCGGGCTCGCGGACCCCGATCGGCTGGCCGGCGACGCCCGCCCAGACCTTGACCTTTACGACCCGACCGAGCCCACCGCTGAGACGCTGGAGGACCGCGCCCGCGCCGCCGAGGCCGCGGCCCGCGCCCAGCCCGGCGTGACCAATTCCGACGGCGCCAGCGGCTCATGGTCGTCCTCGCAGTGGACGATGGTGACCAGCGGCGGTTTCGTCGGCGTGCATCGCGCCTCCGGGTTCTCCATCGGCGCCTCGGCCATCGCCGGCGACGCGGACGGGATGGAGACCGGCTACGATGGCCGCTCCACCCGCTGGGAGGCGGACCTGCCGAGCCCCGAGAGCCTCGGGGCGACGGCTGGCCAACGCGCCGCCGCGCGGCTGGGCGCGCGTAAGGTCGCTTCCACCACGGCGGCGGTCATCTTCGAGAACCGGCTGGCGGGGTCGCTGATGAGCCCGCTGATCGGCGCCATCTCCGGCCCATCGATCGCCCGCGGCACCTCGTTCCTGAAGGACAAGCTGGGCCAGCAGATCTTCGCCCGGGGGATCACCATTCGGGACGATCCGCACAAGCCGCGCGGCCTGGGCTCGTCGCCGTTCGACGACGAAGGGGTCGCCAACCAGGCCCGCGACCTGATCGACGACGGCGTGCTGACCACCTGGCTGCTCAACACCGCCTCGGCACGCCAACTGGGTCTGGCGACCACCGGCCACGCCTCGCGCGGCCTGGCCGGGCCGCCGGGCGTCTCGACCTCGAACCTCACCTTCCAGCCGGGGACGCGGGACCAAGCGGGTCTGATGGCGGACGCCGGGCGCGGCCTTCTGGTCACCTCCATGTTCGGCCCGTCGCTGAACGGCAACACCGGCGACTGGTCGGTGGGCTGCTCCGGCTTCTGGTTCGAGGACGGCGCGCCGGCCTACCCCGTCAACGAGATCACCGTTGCCGGCAACCTGCTGGAGATCTTCGCCCGGGTCGTACCGGGCAGCGACCTGGAGTTCCGCGGGGCGTCGAACGCCCCCTCCCTCCTCGTGGACGGCCTGGCCATCGCCGGCCGATGATCGACGACCTGGCCCTGATCGTCGAGGCGGCCCACGAGGCCGGCGCCCTGGCGCGCGACATCCGCCGCCAGGGGTTGGTCACCGAATACAAGGACGACCACAGCCCGGTGACCAACGCCGACCTAGCCGCCGACGCGCTGCTGACCCGGCGTTTGCGCGAGGCGCGGCCCGAGTATGGGTGGCTTTCCGAAGAGACCGTCGATGACGTCGGCCGGATGGCGTGCCGGCGCATCTTCGTCGTCGATCCCATCGACGGTACGCGTGCGTTCCTCAAGGGCCGGCCCTGGTGGTCGGTCGCCATCGCGATCGTCGAGGATGGCCTGCCAGTCGCCGCCGTGGTCTTTGCGCCGGAGCTGGACGAGACCTATGCGGCCATGGCCGGGCAGGGCGCAACGCTGAACGGGGCGGCCATGCGGCCCAGCCGCGCCGAGCGCCTCGAAGACTCGCGGATGGCGGGTGATCCCGTCGTGTTCGCTCACTGGAGCTGGCCTTCGCCCTGGCCGGCCACCATGCGCGTCGAGCAGCGCAACTCCACCGCCTACCGCATGTGCCTGGTGGGCGCGGGCGAGTTCGACGCCGCGGTGGCGCCGGTGCGCAAGAGCGATTGGGACGTCGCCGCCGGCGATCTGATCGCGCGCGAGGCGGGATGTTTCGTCGGCGATCACACCGGCGCCGCCTTCCGTTTCAACCAGCCGCTGGCGTCGCAGGCCAGCCTGATTTGCGCGACACCGGCGCTCACACCGTTGATCCTGGACCGCGTCCGGCATATGGGCCCGGCCAACTGATTTCATCTGAAACGAAAAACCATGTCTGACAAACAACTGCTTCATCTCGTGATCGGCGGCGAACTGAAGTCGCTGGACGGCCCGCCTGAGTTTTCCGACCTGACAAAGGTCGATCTGGTCGGCGCCTACCCGACCTACGACGACGCCGCCCGGGCCTGGCGCGCCAAGGCCCAGCAGACCGTCGACAACGCCCTGATGCGCTACTTCATCATCCACGCCCACAGGCTGCTCAACCCGGACGCCGAGGACGATCACGAGCACTGAGGCGGGGCCTTAAGGGACCCCCTCCGGCGCTCCGCGCCACCTCCCCCGTCGTCTTCGCGACAGGGGAGGAGCGGATACGCCATC
>JANPKX010000297.1:0-4840 GCA_031426235.1 Alphaproteobacteria bacterium
AGCTTGGCCATGAACTGGCCGAACCGGCGCAGCAGCATGGGCAGATCTTTCGGACCCACGACAATCAACGCCACGATGGCGATGACCACCAATTCCGACATGCCGACTTCGGGAAGCATAGCTGCGGCCTAAAACAGAAGCGCCGGCCGCAATCAAGGCGGGCCGGCGCGAAAGCGTTGTGAAACGGCGGGCGTCAGCCGCGCGCGCTGTCTTTCTCGTCCTTGGGCAGGGGCTTGGCGTCGATCGGGTCATCCTCGCCCTTGAGGCCATCGCGGAAAGCACGAATGCCCTTGGCGGTGTCGCCCATGATCCCTGAAATCTTGCCGCGTCCGCCGAACAGCAAAAGCGCGACGACCACGATGGCCAGGATATGCCAGATGCTGAAGGCGCCCATGGGCTGAACTCTCCTTGCGCAGCGGCCGATCGGCTGCCGGCGCGTTGCCATGCGCTGCTATATAGTCCGTCCACCCCGCTCGCGCCAACGGGCTCATGCGTCGCCGACGAAATCCACGTGGAATTCAGGCGCGTCCGGCTCTAGCGGGTCTTCGTCCAGGGCCATTGCATTGGGATCGGGCACGGCGAAGTCGGCCGGCAAATCCATGGACAGCAGGCCCGCCGTCCGCATCTCCGCCATCCCCGGCAGGTCAGTCAGGCTGGCCAGGCCATAGTGCGCGAGGAAGACGTCCGTCGTGCCGTAGGTGACCGGGCGTCCTGGCGTGCGCCGCCGGCCCCGCATCCGCACCAGTCCCAGCTCCAGCAGGACGTCCAGCGTGCCCCGGCTGGCCTGGACGCCGCGTACCGCCTCGATCTCCGCCCGCGTCACGGGCTGATGGTAGGCGATGATCGCCAGCGTTTCCTGGGCAGCCTTTGACAGCCGGCGGGGCTCTTCCCGCTCCTCGGTCATCAGCCAGGCCAGGTCCGGCGCAGTCTGGAACCGCCAGGCCCCCGCGACTTGCGCCAGCACGACGCCTCGCCCCGCATAGCGCTCGGCAAGTTCGGCCAGGGCGCCGCCCAAATCCGCGCCCTCCGGCAACCGCCGCGCCATGTCCGCCTCGCTCAGCGGCCCGGCGGCGGCGAACAGCAGCGCCTCGATCTCCCGGGCGGTTTCTGCGCGGTCGGTCATCCCGAATTGCTCCCAGCAACACCCTGACGAGCTCGCAGATAAACGTCGGCGAACGCCTCCAACTGGCGGGCTTCCAGTTCGCCTTCCTTCACCAGTTCCAGGCTCGCCGACAGGGTGGACGCGAGATAGGAAGCCCGGCTGGGACCAGCCGAGGGCGAACCCATGGGCGCGATCCCGCCCAGGGCCGTCCACCGCTCCAGGTCGGGCAGCAGGCGGCGCAGGCGGTCGCGGGCGTCTTCCAGGGGATAGGCTACAGGGGTCGCGGGCTTGTAGCTGCGCTGCGATTCCTTGCGGCGCTGGCCGATGTAGGCGCTCATCAGCTCATAGAGGCTGCCTTCGATTTCGCGCGACGGAATGACCTTGATCGCCTGGGGGTCGCCCCGCCCGAACACGTCGCGGCCCAGCACCGTCCCGGTGCGCAGGCGCTCTGCGGCCTCACGCATGGCCTCCAGCTTGGCCAGGCGAAACGCCAGGCGCGCGGCGACCTCCTCGGCGGGCGCTTCCTCCGGCCGAGGCTGTTCGGCCTTGGGCAGTAGCAGGCGCGACTTCAGGTAGGCGAGCCAGGCGGCCATGACCAGGTAATCCGCCGCCAGCGAGAACCGCCGCCGCCGCGCCTCTTGAACGAAAGCGAGGTACTGCTCCGCCAGTTTCAGCACCGACAGCTTCAGCAGATCGACTTTCTGTGTCCGCGCCAGGGCCAGCAGCACATGCAACGGCCCCTCATACCCCTCGAGGTCGATGATCAGCGCCTCGCCCTCCTCCGCCGCGCTCGCCGCGGCGGTGAAGTCGAGACTGGGCTGGAAGCCGCGGCCGGAACGAGACTCGCTCATGGCGCCCAGTGTCCCGCAAAGGCCGCCTCGAAGCGAGCCCGGGCCGCGGGGGCGTCGAAGGGTTCCACAGATATCGCACGCCGCGCGAGTGCGTCCCTCGCGCGTCCGAGCGAGAGGCCCTCCAGACGACCTGCCGCCGCCGCCACGGCCGTACTTCCCGCGAGATCGCCGCCCCCGAACAGGGCGATGTCGCAGCCGGCGCGCCGCGCCTGCTCCGCCCGCTCACCCAAAGTCCCGGCGAGCGCGTCCATCGACAGATCGTCGCTGATCAGGAGACCGGCAAATCCGATCGCTTGGCGAACCACGCGGGTGATGACGGCCTCTGAGGTGGTGGCGGGGCGGGCAGAGTCGATCGTCGAGAACGCGACGTGCCCTGTCATCGCGATCGGCATGTCGGCGAGGCCGCGGAAAGCGGCGAAGTCCAGGCGCTCCAGATCCTCCCAGTCGGCCTCGACGACCGGCAGCGCCTTGTGGCTGTCCGCCCGCGCGCGGCCCTGCCCCGGCATGTGCTTGAGCACCGGCAGCACCCCGCCCGCCATCAGGCCCTCGCACGCGGCCCGCCCCAGGGCTGCGACGGTCTTCAGTGACGCCCCGTAGGCGCGGTCGCCGATCGCGTCATGGGCGCCCTTGTGGGCGAGGTCCAGAACCGGCAGGCAATTGACCGTGATGCCCAGCGGCTGAAGGTCGCCGGCCGTCAGGCGCGCGCCTAACCAAGCCATCTCGTGCGCGCCCTGCCCGAGCGTGGCGTAGGCGGCGGCGGCCGGGTAGCGGCGCCAGTGCGGGGGACTGAGGCGTTGCACCCGTCCGCCCTCCTGATCGATCAGCACCGGCGCATCCGCGCGGCCGACGGCGTCCCGCAGTTCGTGGGTCAGCGCCCGGACCTGGGCCGGGTCCGCGACATTGCGCGCAAAGAGGATGAACCCCCACGGATCGGCGTCCCGGAAGAGCGCGCGTTCCTGGGGGGTCAGACTGAGACCGGAGCAGCCCAGGATGCAGGCCGCAGGGTTCACTTGACCATGCAGCCCTTCCCGGCGGCCTGGAGCTTGGCGCAGAACGCCTGCGCGTCCGCGCGCGAGCCGAAACCGGTGACGAAGGTGCGGTAGAGCGAGCCGCCTTCAATCTTTTCGACCGCCTTGCCCTTGCCGGCGCCCAGGCCTGGCGCGGCGCCGACCGCATCGCTCCAGGCCTTGTCGGCCAGGCCCGGCGAGGAGACCGCGCCGACCTGCACGCGGGCGACGCCGCTGGCGACAACCTTGGGTTCGGCGGCCTTCTTCACCTCCACCGGCGCGGACTTGGGCGCAGGCGGCTTGGCGACCGGCGGCGGCGCCAGCTTGGTGACGGGGAGCGGCGCAGGCTTGGCCTGGGCGGGGATGGTCGGCTTGAGCTGGGCGGCGACCACAGCGGGAGGCTGGGCCGGGGGCGCAGCGCTGGCGACAACCGGCGCCGTGGGACGGGCCTGCGGAGTCTCCGGCGGGGCGGTGAAGGTAGGTTCGGCGGGGGCTGCGCCAGCGACCTCGGCCGCGTCCGCCTGGTAGATCTGCAGGCCCGCGGCGGCGTCCTGCGGTTGCTGCTCGTTCGGCGCCGCGGCGCGGATGCCGCCCAACGGCTCGCCCACGGCCACCGGCTCCTGGGCGGCCTGGCGAACGCCCGACCGGTAGAAGATGAAGACCGCCGCGACGAGGGCCGCCAACACCAGCACGGCGAGGATCAGCGTGAAGGGGATCGGCCGCGCGCCGCGCACAGGCTGTCGCGGATCGAAGCTCAGCGGCGCGTCGGCGGTGGGAGGCGTGTAGGCGCCGCGCTCGGGGTTGGTCATCGCGATAGCTCCGCAAGTCCGCGGACGTCGAAACGAATCGCCCGCAATCGTCGCAGTCTAGCGAACGCTAAGGGGCCGCGATGTGGCGATCGACGCCGTCAGCGGCGGGTTTCGATGCCTTGCAGGTCGCTGGTGTCGAGGCCGTAGCGGTGGAACAGGGCGCGAAACTCCCGCGCCTCGTCGACGGTGATCTTGCCAGGCCGCAGATGGATGGTCAGTTCGGCGCCGCGCTTCTTTACATCCGCCACCGCCCTGATGCGGCGCAGCCAGGTGAAGAAGGCGGTCTCATCGCCCAGCGAGTGGAACATCGGCCCCCGGACCGTCAGGCTCTCCACGCTCACGTCCACACGTCGAGATGGAACAGTTTCTTGTGCTCCTCGATGGCGTAGCGGTCGGTCATGCCCGCGATGTAGTCGCAGACCACCCGCGCACGGCCCGCCTCGTCGCGTCCTTCGGCGCGGACGAACCACTCCGCCGGCAGCACGTCCGGCTCGGCCATGAACAGCTGGAACATCTCGGCGAGGATGCGACGGGCCTGGCTGCGGGTGCGGTTGACCTTCCAATGGCGATACATCCGCTCCATCAGGAAGAGGCGCAAGGCACCCAGGTCCTCAACCATGTCCCGCGAGAAGGCCACCAGGGCGTGGCCCAGCATCCGCACGTCCTCCGGCGCCCCGACACGGCCCGCGACGGCGCGGCGGCGGGTCTCGGCCAAGACGTCGTCGACCATGGCGCCGATCATCCGCCGGACGGCCTCCAGCCGCACGATGCCCGGTTCGCAGTCCGGATGGTCGGCCCAGGTGCTGCGAACGTGCGGGCCGATCAGCGGCACATCGGCCAGTTCCGCCAGGTTGAACAGTCCGGCCAGCACGCCGTCGTCCACGTCGTGATTGTTGTAGGCGATGTCGTCGGCCAGGGCCGCACACTGGGCCTCCGCAGACGCCCAGGTATCGAGGCCGAGGTCATACTCGGCGTCGAACTCGGTGATCGCCTTCCATGAGGGCTGTGCCAGCTTGGCGGTCACCGGGCCATTGTGCTTGATCACCCCTTCCAGGGTTTCCCAGGTCAGGT
>JANPKX010000298.1:0-2623 GCA_031426235.1 Alphaproteobacteria bacterium
CGCGCCCTGCACCGTGGCAAACAGGAGCGGATCGAATACTGCGGCGTCACCGCCGACGCCCACATCGGCGCCGACCAGGCCAAGGCCCGGGACCTGCTCGCCGCGCTGGAGGGGCGCGCCGCGTTCCCGGTGACGCCGGACGTCGCCATGGAGGCGGGGCTGACCGTCATGGCCATCGACCAGGCGATGGCCGAGCGGCAGGTGATCGAGTGCGGCCCGATGTGGGCGCGGTTCGACGCGGCGCGGTTTGGCGGCGGCGCCATCGGCGCCTCGGCGCCGGGTTAGCGACTTGTAGCCCGCCGGCGCGGGGATGGGCCGGTGGGGGCGAGCGATCAGCTCTTGGGGAGTAACACCGCCTTGCCCAGCAGGTCCTGCAGCACCGGCGCGCGGGGATAGGGCGGGTGGCGGTATTGGCGGTAGCCTTCGGCGTGCTCGACGCCGAAATCGCGGCCGACGTGGCGGCTCCAGGCTTCCATGTCGGCGCCCAGGTCGGGGATGCCATGCTGGCGCAGGACCCAGGCGGCCTGGCTTTCGTGGCAGGCGAGCATGGCGCGCTTGACCGCGAAGACCGCACCCACGTCCACGGCGAAGTCGCGCTTCAGGCGCACCCCGTCGCGGTCACGTCCGCCGATGGCGTCGGTGAAGTAGAGGGCGGGGATGGCCTCCAGGGCGGCGGCGGAGCCGGTGAGGTAGTTGGCGACGGGGGCGGCGAAGCAGGCGTCACGGACGAGGAGGCTGATCGCCTCGTGATCGGGGTGGTAGTCAGCGGGGGAGGCCGTGATCACAACATCGGGCCGAACGGTGCGCAGGAGCTCGGTGACGGCTCGGCGGGTCGGATTGTCGTTGAAAACGCCTAGGTCCGACAGGCCGAGGCAGTGATAGGTCGCGCCGGCCAGGGCCGCGGAGGCGCCCGCCTCGGCCTGGCGGATGCGGCCGGTCTCGGCGGGATCGAACTCGGCCGAGCCGCCCTCGCCCGCCGTGGCGGTGGCCATGACCACGATGTGGCCGGCGTTGCTGAGGAGCCGCAGCGTGCCACCAGCCAGGATGTCGAGGTCGTCGGGGTGGGCGTGGACCGCCAGGACGATGGCCATGATCAGCGGTCGAACTTGGTGGAGAGCACGATGGCGGAGTTGGTGCGCTCGACGCCCTTCACCGCGCCGATCTCGTCGATCAGGGCGTCCATGTCGGCGACGCCGGCCGCCTCCACGCTGGCGATCATGTCGAAGGGGCCGCTGACGGACCGAAGGCGACGCACGCCGTCGAGGCGCCTAAGCGCGGCGGTCACGGTTGCGGACTGCTTGGGCTCGACCGTCAGCATGACAAAGGCATGGACACGCGCCGCCTGGTAGCTGGGCGACAGCTTGACCGCATAGCCGGCGATCATCCCGCTGCGCTCCAACTTGGCCAGCCGGCTCTGTACCGTGGTGCGCGACAGGCCCAGCGCGCGGGCCAGCTCAGCGACGGGCGCGCGAGCGTTCTCACGCAGGCGGGCGAGCAGGTGTTCGTCCAGGTCGTCCATCGGCGTTACGTCCATTAGATTCGTCGATACGACGAGAAATGGCACACATATCGCCGGTTCTCCAGTTGAATGCGGCGCCAGGGCGGCAAATCTTTTCCCTCCAGCGTCAGGAGAGTACGTCATGCGCAAGATTGCCGTGGTGGGAACCGGGAAGATCGGCGCGACCGTCGCGGACCTGCTGGTCGGCTGCGGCGACTACGCGGTTCTGGCCCTCGACCGCTCGGTCATGGCGCTGGAGCCTCTGGCGGGTCGCAACGGGGTCGAGACGGCGGTCTTGGGTGTCGACGACCCGAAGGGGCTGGCGGCGAGGCTCTCCGGCTGTTTCGCCGTGGTGAATTGCGCGCCCTACACCCTGACCACGGTGGTGGCGCAGGCGGCAAAAGCGGCGGGCGCCCACTATCTGGACCTCACCGAGGATGTGGCCTCGAGCCGGATCGTGCGCGAGCTCGCCGCCGATGCGGCCACGGCGTTTGTGCCGCAATGCGGCCTCGCGCCCGGGTTCATCACCATCGCGGCCTGGGACCTGATCAAGCATTTCGACGCGCTTGACGACGTGCGGCTTAGGGTCGGCGCCCTGCCCCGCTATCCCTCCAACGCGCTGAACTACAACCTGACCTGGTCGACCGACGGGGTGATCAACGAATACTGCGAGCCCTGCGAGGCGATCGTCGGCGGTCGGCGGCGCGAGACCGCGGCGCTGGAGGAGTGCGAGGCCTTCGCCCTGGACGGCGTCACGTACGAGGCCTTCAACACCTCCGGCGGGCTGGGCACCCTGGGCCTCACGCTAGAGGGTCGGGTGCGGAACCTGAACTACAAGACCATTCGCTATCCTGGTCACGCCGCGATCATGAAGGCGCTGCTGAACGACCTGAACCTGCGCAACCGCCGCGATGTGCTGAAAGACATCCTGGAGAACGCCGTCCCGGCGACCCTGCAGGACGTGGTCATCGTATTCGTCACGGTCTCAGGGATGAAGGCCGGCCATCTGATGCAGGAGACCTATGTGAACCGGGTGTTCGCACAAACGGTCGGCGGCGAGATGAAGAGCGCCATCCAGATCACCACCGCAGGCGCGGTTTGCGCCGTGCTGGACATGCTCGCCGA
>JANPKX010000299.1:0-5577 GCA_031426235.1 Alphaproteobacteria bacterium
TCGTCGGCCAGGATGACGATGATGTTGGGTTGCCGGGGCGCCGGCGCGGCCGCGACCAGGCCCATCAGGGACGTCAGCGCCAACCCGGCGAGCGCGCCGGCCCTCATCGCCTTCATCGCATCCTCCCGTAGGTGTTCAACGGCGGTTCTGCGACCGTCCTGGCCTTATGCTAGTCTTGAGCCGCGCCCGCGTCTCCCCCTTGCTGTCGCCTTGGGGCTAGGCCCGCTTCGCCAGCCCCTGGCCCTCCATGCGCCATTTGAGCTGGTCGATTCGATCCTGGCCGAAGAAGGCTTCGCCGCCGAACACCATCATGGGTACGCCCCAGTGGCCGGCGGCCCGCTGGTCGATCTGGTTGCCCTCCACGATCGCGGCGTGGCGGGCCGGGTCCGCGTCGACCGCCTCGGAAAGCTCGGCGTAGTCCAGCCCGGCGCGTTCGGCGGCGCGGGCCAGATGGTCGCCCTCGTGCCAGCCCTCGACCTCACCGCTCCAGATCGTGTGGCTGACCTCATTAAGGAACGGAAGCCCCCGCCCCCGCTCGGCCGCCGCCACGCCCAGGTGGGTCAGCCGGTGGATGTAGGGCTGCGCCATCCGGTAGCCGACGCCCGGCGCCTGCTGCACCGGGTCGGGCCGGGGCCAATGGAACGGCATCCCCAGGAAGGCCGCCTCGCGAAAGACGTCGGTCATGAAGTAGCGGAACCACAGAGGATCGCGGGTCTCGAAGAACTCCGGCGTGCGCACCGCCAGCGGATAGACGGGCCTGACGTTGCAGGCCACGTCGTACTCGGCCTCCAGCGCCAGCAGGCGCGGCATCGCCATGTACGAATAGGGTGAACGAAAGGACCAGTAGAGGTCGTAACTCTGCGTCATTCCCATGGCCTCAAAAAGTAGTAGCATGCCTCGTGTCACTATATTCACGAATGACGGACATGGGGAAGGAAACGCGATGACCGAACTCGGCTCGATCCTGCGGCTCACGCTGGCGCTCGCCCTGGCGCCGCTGGCCGCCCACGCTCAGGCGCCCCTGGGTCCGCCACCGCCCGCGGACGGCATGCGGGTGATCTTCTGCGGCACCTCCGGCCCCCTGCCCGTGGTCGGGCGCGCCAAGCCCTGCACCGGGGTCCAGGTGGGCGGCTCACTCTACCTCGTCGATATCGGCCCGGAGGCGACCGAGAACCTGATGCTGTGGCGCGCGCCGGTCGCCACCGCCAAGGCCGTCTTCATCACCCACCTGCACTCCGACCACATCGGCGACCTCGGCGAGTTCAACCTGCAGAGCTGGGTCGCCGGCCGGCCTGCCCCGCTGGCCGTCGTCGGCCCCGAGGGCGTGGACAAGCTCGCGAACGGCCTCAACCTCGCCTACGAGAACGACCACGGCTTCCGCAAAGCCCACCATGACCACGGCCAGTTCAAGTTCGAGATCCCCGCCGGCCTGCTGACGCCGAAGATCGTGACGATCCCGGCGCCCGACGGAACCGCTGTGGCGTGGAAAGACGGCGACCTGACCGTGACCGCTATCCGCGTGGCGCACGAGCCCATCTCGCCGGCCTTCGCCTATCGCTTCGACTACAAGGGCCGCTCGGTGGTGATCAGCGGCGACACCCGCCCCTGGCCGCCCCTGGCGCTCGCCGCCAAGGGCGCGGACGTGCTGATCCACGAGGCCCAGAACGCCGACATGACCCGTCAGATGGCCGGCGGCCTGAAGATGCTGGGCAATGCGCGGATGAGCTCGCTGATGACCGACACCCTGTCCTATCACACCACCCCGGTGGAGGCGGCGGACCTCGCCCGCGCCGCCGGCGTCAAGGTGCTGATGCTCAGTCACCTGACCCAGGCGGGCCTGCCCTTCTACACCCCCGAGGCCTTCACCAAGGGCATCGATGCCGGCGGCAAGCTGGACTGGCGGTTAGCGGCGGACGGCATGATCATCGACCTGCCGGCCGGCTCGACCGAGATCAAGTTCGGGAAATTCTGACATCTGGCCGCCGCTTTGTGCGACCACCTTGCGCGAAGCGGCGCCGGAGAGATGATGCGCGGACGGATCGGAATGATGGCGATGGCGCTGGCGCTGCTGGCCTGGGCGCCCGCGCGCGCGCAGACGGACGCCATCGAGGAGCTAGGCGATCCTATCGAGGAAGCCGCCCCTCAGCCGCCGCCGCAACAGTTGTTCCTCAGCCCCTCGGGCCAGCCGTTCCGCGCCGCGCGGAACCAAGCCTACCCCACGCCCCAGTGGTTCGCCCAGGCCGACGCCGACCGTGACGGACGCCTGACCCGCGCCGAATTCCGCGCCGACGCCGAGGCCTGGTTCAAGGTCATCGACGCCGACGGCGACGGTCTTGTCGGCATGCCGGAGGCGACCCGCTGGGAAGACGACCTCGTCCCCGAGCTCGCCCGTAACCCGGGCGGCGCCGGCGGCGGGCGGCGGGGCCCGCCCGGCCGCAACGAGCTGCAGACCTACAGCCAGGGCGCCGCGCCCTACAGCCTGATCAACGAGCCCCACCCCATCCGCGGCGCCGACACGGACCTGTCCTTCAGCGTCAGCCTCGCCGAATGGCGCGCCGCCGCCGACCGCCGCTTCGCCGTGCTGGATGCGGACGGCGACGGCGCCGTGGCCCTCACCGACCTGCGCCTGACCCTGGCCCAACGCACGGGGCTCAGGGGCGATCGCGACGACAAGCCCTCACGGCGGCGAGGGCCTCAGTAGACCACCACACTCCGGATACTCTCCCCCGCGTGCATCAGGTCGAACGCCTCGTTGATGCGCTCCAGGGAGAAGCGGTGGGTGATCATGGGGTCGATCTCGATCTTGCCCTCCATGTACCAGTCCACGATCTTGGGCGTGTCGGTGCGGCCGCGCGCGCCGCCGAAGGCCGTGCCCTTCCAGACCCTGCCGGTGACCAGCTGGAACGGCCGCGTGGCGATCTCCTTGCCCGCCTCCGCCACCCCGATGATGATGCTCTCGCCCCACCCGCGGTGGCAGGCCTCCAGCGCCTGCCGCATCACCGTGGTGTTGCCGGTCGCGTCGAAGGTGTAGTCGGCCCCGCCGCCGGTCAGCTCGACCAGATGGGCGACCAGATCCTTGTCGCCGATGCGGTGCGGATCGACGAAGTGGGTCATGCCGAACTTGCGGCCCCAGGCCTCGCGCTTGGGCTGGATGTCGACGCCCACGATCATGCCGGCGCCGACCAGCCGCAGGCCCTGGATCACGTTCAGCCCGATGCCGCCCAGGCCGAACACGATCGCCGTCGCGCCCGCCTCCACCTGAGCCGTGTTCACCACCGCCCCCACGCCCGTGGTCACGCCGCAGCCGACGTAGCAGGCGGTGTCGAACGGCGCGTCCTTGCGGATCTTCGCCACCGCGATCTCGGGCATGACCGTGTAGTTCGAGAAGGTCGAGCAGCCCATGTAGTGGTGGATCGTCTGGCCCTTGTACGAGAACCGGCTGGTCTCATCGGGCATCAGCCCCTTGCCCTGGGTCGCGCGGATCGCGGTGCACAGGTTGGTCTTGCGGCTGAGGCAGCTTTTGCATTGCCGGCACTCGGGCGTGTAGAGCGGGATCACATGGTCGCCCACGACCACCGAGGTCACGCCCGGCCCCACCTCCACCACCACGCCCGCGCCCTCATGCCCCAGGACCGAAGGGAACAAGCCCTCGGAATCCAGCCCGTCCAGGGTGTAGGCATCCGTATGGCAGACGCCGGTCGCCTTGATCTCCACCAGCACCTCGCCGGCGCGCGGGCCCTCCAGGTCGAGGTCCACGATCTCCAGCGGAGTCTTGGCGGCGAAGGCCACCGCGGCGCGCGTCTTCATCTGGGGTCCTTCGACTCTGCTGGCGTCAGCCCACCTTATTCGATGTAGCGTGGCCGCATGAACCCCAATCCCGCCCCAGATGTGGACAGGCCAGCCGCCCCCCGCCCGCACCCCCTGAACCGCGACTTCGTCTGGCAGAACGCGCCCCGCACCGGCCTCAGCACGGTCAGCCCGGAACAGGTCGACCAGTTCAACGTCGAGGGCTTCTTCGTCCTGCGCGGCGCCTTCACCCCGGCCGAGATCGCCGAGGTCGCGGCCGTGATCGACCCGCTGGAAGAAGCTCAGGACGCCTGGGTGCGCGCCAACCGCGACGGCCGCTACCGCCTCACCCAATCCGGCGCGATCACCTTCACCCTGCATCTGGTGAAGGCCTCTCCGGTGCTGAAGGCCTTCTCCGCCCATCCGACGATCCAGGGCGTCTGCCGCGACCTGATCGGCGACGCGGTCCGGCTCTATTGGGACCAGTCGGTCTACAAGAAAACCGAGACCGTCCAGGAATTCCCCTGGCACCAGGACAATGGCTACAGCTTCGTCGAACCGCAGCAGTACCTCACCCTGTGGATCCCCCTGGCCGACGTGGACACCGAGAACGGCTGCCCCTGGATCGCGCCCGGCCTGCATCGGATGGGAACGCTGGAGCACCGGCCCACCGACATCGGCCTCGTTTGCCTGGACGATGCGCGGGACGCGGTCGCCGCGCCCGCCCGCGTCGGCGACATCGTGGTCTTCTCGTCCCTGGCCCCGCACCGCACCGGCCCGAACCTGCGCCCGGGCACCGTGCGCAAGGCCTATATCCTGCAGTACGCCCCCGACGGCGCGACCGTGCGGCTGAAGGACGGCTCCCGCGTGCCCCAGGACGACCCCGACCGCCAATATCGCATCGTCTGATCTTAGCTAAACCGCGCCACCGCCTCCGGCGGTCCCCTTCCCCCCGCTTCGCGCGGGTAGGACCGGGCCTCCGACGCTCTTGGTCCTCCCCGCCCGGCGGGGAGGGGGACCACGCGCAGCGTGGTGGAGAGGCTTCGCGAGACGGAAGCGTCGCTACTTCCCGTCGACCGAATAGGCCAGCAGCACGTTGACGCCGTTGCTGCCCACGCGGGCCGCGCCATTGTTGCCGCTCATCAGGTAGACCATGCCGTTCGCCACCGTCGGCCCCATCCCGTCGATGCCGCCGCCCGGCTGGCCCTTGATGCCGTTCAGGGTGTTATAGGTCTCAGCCGTCGTGGAATGCTCCCAGACGATCGTTCCGGTGGCGCTGTCATAGGCGCGGAACCAGCCGTCCAGACCGCCCTGGAAGACGAAGCCCGGAACGATCGCCGGCGCCGCCGACTGGGCGCGGGCGCAGCGACTGGGCTTGCCCTTGTCCGAAGCGTAGACGCACGGGGCGACCGGTGCGGGGGTGTGCCAGACGATCTGCCCCGTCGCCGGGTCCAGCGCCGAAATCCCGGGCTTGGCGGGTCTGCCGGGCACGAACATCGCCCCCAGGTCCGAAACCGGCACATAGGCATAGCGGTCATCGGCCCCGATGCCCCACTCGATCCCGCCCAGCGCCGAGCCCACGCCCACCCGCGTGGTCCAGAGCCGCTTGCCGGTCGCGGGCTCGAAGCCATAGGCCAGCCCCGATTTCTGCCCGGCCACCAGCACCTGCTTGCCGCCCGCGATCGGGACCAGCACCGGCGTCGCGCCGAAATCGAAATCCGGGCCCAGCGGGGTCGGACAGTTGCCGGAGTTCGAGTTCCGACCGCAGCCCATGACGAAGTTGTCCTTGGC
>JANPKX010000300.1:0-5155 GCA_031426235.1 Alphaproteobacteria bacterium
CCCGCTTGTCGGGAGAAGGTGGCCGCGAAGCGGACGGATGAGGGCAGCACCGGCGGAGGCCGGGCTGCCCTTTCTGATTGTCGGACGTGCTTGAAGGGCTGGCGCTGCCCTCATCCGACCCCCTTCGGGGGCCACCTTCTCCCCACAAGCGGGAGCAGGGATCAAAACTACTCTGCGCTCGCCGGCATGATCGTCCCGGTCTCACCACAGCCACAGGCGTCCGTCTCGTTCGGATTGCGGAAGACGAACTTCGAGGACAGGCGGCTGACCTCGTAATCGATCGTGGTTCCGATCAGGAACAGCACCGCCTTGGGGTCGATCAGGATGGTGACATCCTTGTCCTCGACCACCTCGTCCAGCGGACCGGCGGTCTCGGCGTACTCCAGAACGTACTCCTGACCCGCGCAGCCGCCGTTCTTCACGCCCACGCGCAGGCCGGCGTAAGGCTTCTCGGCCTTGGCCATGATCTCCTTCACACGCACCGCGGCGCTGTCACTGAGGGTGACGACCTTGGGGCGGGGGCGGCGGGCGCGGGGGGTGGCGGTGATTTCCATGGGTCAGAACATGTTCAATGCAAGCTTGGCCTCGTCGCTCATGCGCGAGGGGTCCCACGGGGGATCGAACACCAAATCGACGGTGACGTTGCGGATCTCAGGGATCTGGCGGACCGCGTCCTCCACCCAGCCTGGCATCTCGCCGGCCACCGGGCAGCCGGGCGCGGTCAAGGTCATGTCGATGGCCACGTCCTTGTCGTCCGAGACGTCGACCTTATAGATCAGGCCTAACTCATAAACATCGACCGGGATTTCCGGGTCGAAGACGGTCTTCAGCTGGTCGATCAGCTTGTCGGTCAGCACGTCCAGCTCCGCTTGGCTCAGCGGGGTCGTGGCGGGCTCGATGGCTGCGGCGTCGTCCATGGGGCTCATGATCTACGAGAAGAAGGCTTGAGTCTTGGTCAAGGCGTCCACGAAAGTGTCGGCCTCTTCCAGGGTGTTATATAGGGCGAAAGAGGCGCGCGCGCTTGACGTCACGCCAAAGCGTCGCATCAGCGGCTCCGCGCAGTGGGTCCCAGCCCGCACGGCCACGCCATAACGGTCCAGGATCTGGGCCACGTCGTGCGCGTGGGCGCCGTCCACGGTGAACGACAGGATCGCGCCCTTCCCCGGCGCCTCACCCAGCACCCGCAGCCAGTTCGCGCCAGCCAAACGCCCCCGGACATGCGCGTAGAGCGCCTGCTCGTGCAGAGCGATCGCGGCCCGGTCCTGCTCGCCCAGCCAGCGGATTGCGGCGCCCAGGCCGATGGCCTCGAGGATCGCGGGGGTCCCGGCCTCGAACCGGTGCGGCGGGTCGGCGTAGGTGATCTGGTCCTGGCTGACGATGCCGATCATCTCACCGCCGCCCTGATAAGGCGGCAGGGCGGCCAGCGCGTCGCGCGTGCCATGCAACACACCGATCCCGGTGGGCCCATAGAGCTTGTGACCCGAGAACACGTAGAAGTCCGCGCCGATCGCCTTCACGTCGACCGGCTGGTGCGCCACCGCCTGGCACCCGTCGATCAGCACCAGGGCGCCGGCGTCATGCGCCATCCGGGTGAGCGCGGCCACGTCGTTGACCGTCCCCAGCACGTTGGACATGTGGCTCAGCGCCACCACCCGCGTGCGCGGCCCCAACAGGCTCTGGAAATGCGCCACGTCGAGTTCGCCGTCGTCGGTGACCCGCGTCCACTTCAGCACCACGCCCTGGCGCTCGCGCAGGAAATGCCAGGGCACGATGTTGGCGTGGTGCTCCATTTCGGAGATCACGATCTCGTCGCCGGCGCTCAGCGCGCGCCCAACTCCCGCGGCGACCAGATTGATCGCCTCGGTCGCGCCCTTGGTGAAGACAATCTCGTCGACCGCGGCGCCGACGAATCCGGCCACCGCCAGACGCGCCGCCTCGTAGGCGTCGGTGGTCTCGTTGGCCAGGGTGTGGAGCCCCCGGTGCACATTGGCGTACGAATTCTCCATGGCGTAGGTCATGGCGTCGATCACCGCCCGCGGCTTTTGCGCCGAGGCGGCCGAGTCGAGATAGACCAGCGGCTTGCCGTTCACCTGTCGGGACAGGATCGGGAACTCGGCTCTAGCGGCTTCAACGTCGAACGCCATGCTCAGGCCCTCAACCGGGCGGCGGCCCAGGCGCGGGCGACGTCGCGGGCGCCCTCGTGCTCGATTCGGTCGATAACCTCGCCGATGAAGGCCTCGGTCAGCATCGCTCGCACGACCGCCTCCGGCATTCCGCGCTGACGGGCGTAGAACAGCGCCTCGTCGTCCAGGGCGCCCACGGTGTTGCCATGGGCGCAGGCCACGTCGTCGGCGTAGATCTCGAGTTCCGGCTTGGCGTCCACCTCGGCCCGATCCGACAGGATCAGAGCGTGGTGGCCCATCCGCGCATCTGTACGGTCCGCCCCCTCGCAGACCACGATCTGGCCCTGGAACACCGCACGGGCCTGATCGCGCGCCACGCCCTTGGTGAGCTGGTTGGTGGCGCCGTCGACGCCGTCATGGGTCACGACCGTGGTCAGGTCGGCGTGCCGCCGGTCCGCCAGCAGATAGACGCCGTCCAGCCGCAGCGCGGCCTGCGCGCCAGGATGCTGCACCCGCGTCTCGATCCGCTGCCGCCGCGCGCCGGTGGTCAGGATGGTCTGGGAGAACACCGACCGGGCCGCCAGCTGCACCTCGGCCTGGCTGACGCTCACCCCCTCCGCGCCGTCGCCGGCCAGGATAATGCGCTCCAGAACCGCGCCCTCACCCAGATTGAAGACCAGGCCGGTCTGGCTGAGGTAGCCGCCGCCGTCGCCCTCATAGCTCTCCAGCAGGGTCAACCGCGCCATGGCGGCCACGTCCACCGACACGCGCGCCACGTGCGAACCGGAGCCTTGGCTGACGAGACGCAGCGCCACGACGCGCCGGTTGCCCGCTTCGACCTCGATGTGCGCGGCGCCCTGCCCGTTCGCAATGCCGATGTGCTCGCCGGCCACGGCGTCGAACGGGCCGGGCTCCAGCGCGCCCGCGTCCACCGGCGCCGAAGCCTCCGGCACCTGCCGGATCAGCCCGCGCAGGTCCGTCCAGCGCCACGCCTCGTCGCGCCTGCCCGGCAGGGCGGCGGCGTCGCGTGTGCGGATGGCGGTCGAGACGCTCACGCGGCTCTCGCATATTTGTCGTAGCCGTCGCGCTCGAGTTGCAGCGCCAGCTCGGGCCCGCCCGAGGCCACGATCCGCCCACCCGCGAGCACATGCACCCGGTCGGGTTTGATGTAGTCCAGCAGGCGCTGGTAGTGGGTGATCACCAGCATCGCGCGGTCCGGCGAGCGCAGCGCGTTCACGCCGTCCGCCACAATGCGCAGGGCGTCGATGTCCAGGCCCGAGTCCGTCTCGTCCAGGATCAGAAAACGCGGCGACAGCATCGCCATCTGGAAGATCTCCATCCGCTTCTTCTCGCCGCCCGAGAAGCCGACGTTCAGCGCGCGTTTCAGCATGTCGAAGTCGATCTTGAGGTCGGCCGCGGTCTTGCGGGCCAGCTTCAGGAATTCCGGCGCGGTCACCTCAGGCTCGCCGCGCGCCTTCTTCTGGGCGTTCAGCGCCGTGCGGATGAAGGTCAGCGCCGGAACGCCGGGGATCTCCAGCGGATACTGGAACGACAGGAAGACGCCCTTGGCCGCCCGCTCGTCCGGCGCCAGCGCGAGCAGGTCCGCGCCGTCCAATGTCGCGCCGCCCTCCGTCACCTCATAGCCCTGGCGGCCGGTCAGCACGTAGCTGAGCGTCGACTTGCCCGCGCCATTGGGCCCCATAATGGCGTGCACCTCGCCGGCGGGGACATCCAGGGTCAGCCCCTTCAGGATCGGCTTGTCGCCTACGGTGGCGTGAAGGTTTTTGACAGACAGCATCAGCCGACGCTTCCTTCCAGTGAGATCGCCACCAGCTTCTGGGCCTCCACGGCGAACTCCATGGGGAGTTCCTGCAGCACATCCTTGACGAAGCCGTTGACCAGCAGTTGCACGGCCTCTTCCTGGGAGAGCCCGCGCTGCATGGCGTAGAACAGCTGGTCTTCCGAAAGCCGCGTGGTGGTCGCCTCGTGTTCGAACTTCGACTGCCCGTTGCGGGCCTCGATGTAGGGCACGGTGTGGGCCGCGCAGTGCTTGCCGATCAGCAGGCTGTCGCACTGGGTGAAGTTGCGCGCGCCCTTGGCCTTCGGGTGCGCCGAGACGAGGCCCCGGTAGGTGTTGCTGCTGCGGCCCGCGCTGATGCCCTTGGAGATGATCCGCGAGCGGCTGTTGGCGCCCAGGTGGATCATCTTGGTGCCGGTGTCGGCCTGCTGGCGGCCGTTGGTGATGGCGATCGAGTAGAACTCGCCCGAACTGCCCTCCCCGCGCAGGATGCAGGACGGGTATTTCCAGGTGATCGCCGAACCGGTCTCCACCTGCGTCCAGCTCACCTTGGAGCGGTCGCCGCGGCAGTCGGCGCGCTTGGTGACGAAGTTGTAGATGCCGCCCTTCCCCGTCTCGGGATCGCCCGGGTACCAGTTCTGGACGGTGGAATACTTGATCTCGGCGTCATCCATCGTCACCAGCTCGACCACGGCGGCGTGGAGCTGGTTTTCGTCGCGCATGGGGGCCGTGCAGCCCTCCAGGTACGAGACGTAAGAGGCCTTGTCGGCGATGATCAGGGTGCGTTCGAACTGACCGGAGTTCTCGGCGTTGATGCGGAAATAGGTGGAAAGCTCCATCGGGCAGCGCACGCCCGGCGGCACATAGACGAAGCTGCCGTCGGAGAAGACAGCGGCGTTCAGACAGGCGAAATAGTTGTCGCTGACCGGCACGACCGAGCCCAGGTACTGCTTCACCAGCGCGGGATGCTCGCGGATCGCCTCGCTCATCGAGCAGAAGATCACCCCGACCTGGGCCAGTTCCTTCTTGAAGGTGGTGACCACGCTGACGCTGTCGAACACCGCGTCGACCGCGTACTTCGGCGCGCCGACGACGCCGGCCAGCACCTCCTGCTCGCGCAGCGGGATGCCCAGCTTCTTGTAGACCTCCAGAATGTCGGGATCGACCTCGTCCAGGCTCATTGGCCCGTCCTTGGTCTTTGGCGCGGCATAGTAGAAGGCATCCTGGTAGTCGA
>JANPKX010000301.1:0-2012 GCA_031426235.1 Alphaproteobacteria bacterium
CCCCCTGGGGGGGAGCAACTTGCCGGCGCCGTCCCCATGGCTGATTCAGGCGCCGCTACTCAGGCGATACCCGTCCTCCACGCCCCCATCGGCCATGACAGCGCGCCGCGCCACGTGTCCGGCGAGGCGCTCTACATCGACGACATCCCGGAGCCTCCCGGCCTTTTGCACCTGCATGTCGGCCAGGCGGCGCGGGCCCATGCCCGGGTCATGCGCCTGGATCTCAGCGCCGTCCGCGCGGCGCCCGGGGTGGCGCTCGTGCTGACGCCGGCCGACGTCCCAGGCCGCAACGACATCAGCCCGTTCGCCGGCGACGACCCGATGTTCGCCGATGGGGTGGTGCGCTTCCGGGGCCAGCCGCTGTTCTGCGTCGCCGCCGAGACCTTGCCCAAGGCCAGGGCCGCCGCCGCCCTGGCGGTGGTCGAGTACGAGGACCTTTCGCCCCTGCTCACGGCCGCCGCCGCCCGCGCCGCGGGGTCGCAAATCGAGCCGCAGCAGGTGATGCGCCTGGGCGATGCGCCCGCCGCCATAGCCGCTGCCCCGTACCGGGTCAGTGGTGGCTTGAGTGTCGGCGGCCAGGAGCACTTCTACCTCGAGGGTCAGGTCGCCCTGGTGATCCCGGGCGAGGGCGAGGACCTGCACGTCTGGACCTCCACCCAGCATCCGACGGAGACCCAGCACGTCATCGCCCGCGTGCTGGGCTGCGCCGACGCCGCCATCACGGTCGAGGTCCGCCGAATGGGCGGCGGTTTCGGCGGCAAGGAAACCCAGTCCGTGCAGTGGGCCGCCATGGCCGCGCTCACCGCCCTCAGGACCCGCCGCCCGGCCAAGATTCGCCTCGACCGCGACGACGACATGGTCATGACCGGCAAGCGGCACGATTTCGAGATCGACTGGACCCTCGGCTTCGACGGCGACGGCCGGATCGCCGGCGCCGCCTTCGACTTCAACGCCCGCTGCGGCCACTCCGCCGATCTCAGCCATGCGATCAACGACCGGGCGATGTTCCACGCCGACAACGCCTATGCGCTCCAGGCGGCCGAGATCGTCTCCTACCGCGCCCGCACCCACACCGTCTCCAACACCGCCTTCCGGGGATTTGGCGGGCCGCAGGGGATGATGGCGATCGAGCGTGCGCTCGACGCCGTAGCGCTTAGCCTGGGCAAGGACCCGTTGGATGTGCGGCTGGCCAATCTCTACGGCGTCTCCGGCGATCTGACGCCGTACGGCCAGACGGTCACCGACAGCGTGGCTCGCGAGATCATGGAAGAGTTGGCCGCATCATGCGGCTATCGAGACCGCCGCGCGGCCATCGCCCGCGCCAACTCCGGGCCCGGACACCTGAAGCGCGGCATCGCGCTTACGCCGGTGAAGTTCGGCATCTCGTTCACCACCACCCACCTCAATCAGGCCGGCGCCCTGGTCCACATCTACACCGACGGCTCCATCAGCCTGAACCACGGCGGGACCGAGATGGGCCAGGGGCTGAACATCAAGGTGGCCCAGGTGGTCGCCGATGCGTTCCAGGTTCCCCTGGACGCCGTGAAGATCACTTCGACCCGCACGGATAAGGTGCCAAACACCTCCGCCACGGCCGCGTCGTCGGGCAGCGACCTCAACGGCATGGCCGCCCTCGATGCGTGCGAGCAGATCAAGGCGCGGCTGGCCGGTTATGCGGCGGAGGCGTTCGGAGAGACGCCGGTGTTCGGCCCGGAAGGGGTGCGGCTGGGCGCGCGGTCGATGAGCTTTCGCGAGTTCGTCAACGGCGCCTACCTGGCCCGCGTTTCGCTGTCGGCCGCCGGCTACTATCGCACCCCGGACATCCATTACGACCGTACGACCCATAAAGGTCGGCCGTTCTACTATTTCGCCTGTGGCGCGGCCTGTTCGGAGGTTGTGATCGACACCCTGACCGGTGAGAACCGTGTCGTTCGGGCCGATATCCTGCACGACGTCGGCCGCTCGTTGAACCCGGCGATCGACCTGGGCCAGATCGAGGGCGGTTTCATCCA
>JANPKX010000302.1:0-2462 GCA_031426235.1 Alphaproteobacteria bacterium
GCGCATTCATAGAGCTGGAACATCGCCGAGCCGCCCCAGGAGCGCTCGTGCTTGGGTGTATGGGGTTCACCCGTCGCGAAGATCTTGCCGGTGACGTTGGGGGTCCAGGCCAGCACCGAATCCAGCATGGCGACGTCGAGATAGTCGCCCCGGCCGGTCTTTTCGCGGCGCAGCAGGGCCATCAGGACGCCTGAGAGCGCGGTCAGCGAGGCCAGGGCGTCTGCCACCGGCATGTGGGGCGAGGCGGGCTTGCCGTCCTGGCCTTCGTTGAGCGCCACGACGCCGGCCAGGGCCTCGACGGCGATGTCGTGGGCCGGGCGGTCGCGATAGGGGCCGTCCTGGCCGAAGGCGCTGATGGAGCAGTAGACGATGCCCGGGGTGACGGCCCGCACCGCCTCGTAACCGACCCCAAGGCGGTCCACGACACCCGGCCGGAACGCCTCGATCATCACGTCGGCCTCGCGCGCGAGCGCCCAGAACAGCGCCTTGCCTTCCTCAGACTTCAGGTCGAGCTGGATCGAGCGCTTGCCGCGGTGGGTGTTGCGGAACCAGACCGAGACGCCGTTCTTTACGTAGCCGATGTGGCGCGTGGGCTCGCCCTCGCCGACCGGCTCGACCTTGATCACGTCGGCGCCGTGGTCAGCCATCATCAGGGTCAGCATCGGTCCCGGCAGGAACAGCGACAGGTCCAGGACCTTCAGGCCGGCGAGCTTCATCGTTCGGCGCCCAGTAGGGCGTCGGTGTGTTCGCCCAGCTTTGGCGCACGGACACCGGGCGTGCGCTCACCGTCGATCTTGATCGGGCAGGCCAGCATGTGCAGGCCGCCGGGGCGATCGGGGTGGTCCACCACATCGCGCATGCCGACCTCGGCGACGAAGGGGTTTTCCAGCGCGTCCTTCAAGTCGCGGACCGGGGCGAAGGGGATGTGTCCCGCTAAAAAGGCCTGCCAGTCGTCGGTGGGGCGAGTCGCGAACAGGGCGTCCAGCGCCGCGGTCAGGGCGGGCAGGTTGGCGCGGCGGGCCGGGATGTCGGCGAAGCGGGGATCCTGCGCCAGATCCTGGCGGCCGGTCATGGCGCAGAACAGCGACCAGAACTTCGGCGTCTGGCACATGAGCAGCGCCCACCCGTCCTGGGTGCGCACCAGCTGGGACGGCGCGATGGTCGGATGTGCGCCGCGCGGCAGGCGGCCGACCTCATGGCCCTCGTTCATGGCCCAGACGGCCGGATAGGAGGTCTGGTGCAGGGCCACGTCGAACAGTGAGACGTCGACGTCGCAGCCTTCCCCGGTGTGCCGCGCGCACAGGACCGCCGAGACAATGCCCAGCGCCCAGACCGCGCCGGTCATGAAGTCGACCATGGAGAGGCCGAAGCGGGTGGGTGGGGCGTCCGGCTCGCCGGTCAGGGTCATGAAGCCGGCTTCGGCCTGCATGAGGTAGTCGTAGCCGGGCCAGGTCTCGCGGCTGTTACCCCGGCCGTAGGCGGAGAGGTGGGCGGCGACGATGGCGGGGTTGATGGCCTTCAGATCGTCGTAGGTCAGCCGGAGCTTGGCGGGCTGGTCCCCGCGCAGGTTATCGACCACGGCGTCGGCGGTGCGGACCAGCGCCTCGAAGGCGGCGCGGCCTTCCGGCGTCTTGAGTTCCAGGGCCACCGACTTCTTGCCGCGCGAGAAGGTCTGGAAGAACTGACTGTCGTCTGGTCCCAGGAAGTACGGGCCCGTGCCGCGGCTGACGTCACCGCCCATCGACGGGGCCTCGATCTTGATCACCTCGGCGCCCAGTTCGGCCAGGAGCTGGGCGCCATAAGGACCTGCGCCATACTGCTCGATCGCCAGGATGCGGATTCCTTCGAGCACCCGCTTCATCAGGCCGGATTCCGGGCCACCAGCTGGCGGGCGATGATGATCCGCTGCATCTCGTTGGTGCCTTCGCCGATGCACATCAGCGGCGCGTCGCGGTAGAGCCGCTCGATCACGTACTCTTTGGAATAGCCGTAGCCGCCGTGGATGCGCATGGCCTCGGTGGCCACCTCGACGGCTGTTTCCGAGGCGAAGTACTTCGCCATGCCGGCTTCCATGTCTATCCGTCCGCCGGCGTCGAAGGCCCGAGCCGCATCCTCGACCAACAACTCGGCGGCGCGGGTTCTGGCGGCCATGTCACCCAGCTTGAGCTGGATGGCCTGGTGCTCGGCGATCGGCTTGCCCATGGTCCTGCGGATCTGGGCGTACTTCACACTTTCCTTGAGCGCGCGCTTGGCGATGCCGACAGAGCGGGCGGCGACGTTGATCCGGCCGATCTCCAGGCCGCCGGTGGCCATGACCATGCCCTTGCCCTCCTCGCCGCCAATCAGGCTGAGCTCGGCTGAGCAGCGGTAGTCGTCGAAGATGAACTCGCCGGAATCGATGCCCTTGTAGCCCAGCTTCTCCAGCTTGCGGCCGTTGGAGACGCCGGGCAGGGGGGCCCGGG
>JANPKX010000303.1:0-2350 GCA_031426235.1 Alphaproteobacteria bacterium
GATGATCAACGGGGTCACCCTGCAGCTGCTCGGGGAGCGACTGGCCCTCGGATCTACGGTCAGGGACCGGACCGGATCGCGCGTGGCGTCCTGGGCGGTGCAGAACCCGGATCCCGAAGGTTTTGTCGTCCGCTCGGAACTGGAACACCGGATCTTCAGCAGGCGATCTGACAGCGGGGTGCGGCCCGCGCTGGATGAAGCGTTCGTCTTCGACATCGAGCCGACGGATACGGTCGACCGGGCGTACTTCGAATACCGGGAGACGGTGGATGAGCGAACCTTCTGCTGCACCACGGTCTTCAATTTCACCCCACAACGCTTAACCGAAGCTGTGGCCGTGCCGGAGCCGACCACGTGGGCCGCCATGGTGACGGGCTTCGGCATTCTGGGCGCGGCCCTGCGCAGAAGGCGCCAGGGCATCCCCGCCATGGCAGCCTGAGAGCGCTCAGGCCGGAGCCGGGACCGTCGCCGCGAACGCCTCGGCGATCTGCCGGCGGCTGGCGATCCAGACGGTTGGATGGCGGGCCACGTGCTCCAGAAAGCCCTGGAAAGCCGCGATGCGGCCCGGCCGGCCGATGATCCGCAGGTGCAGGCCCAGGCTCATGTACCGGGCGCCCTCGCGCTCCGCCTCGGCGGCCAGCCAGTCGAAGGTGTCGGTGGCGTATTGCAGCCAGTCGCGAGCGGTCAGCGAGGGCGCCAGCCAAAACTTCATGTCGTTGCTGTCGAGGGCGTACGGCATGATCAGCATGGGCCGCTTTGACCCATCGGCCATCTCCACGGCATCCCAGAAGGGGAAGTCATCGGAGTAGTCGTCCATGTGATAGGTGTAACCTTCCTCGACCAGCAGCCGGCGCGTCACCTCGGTGTGCAGGTAGCGCGAGAGCCAGCCGGCGGGGCGCTGACCGGTGGTCTGCTCCAGGCTGTCGGCGGCCTTGCGGATGAACTCCCGCTCCTTGGCCTCGTCCATCCAGAACTGGTGCGCCCAGCGATAGCCGTGGCTGCAGACCTCGTCGCCACGGGCCGTGATGGCGCGGGCGATCTCCGGCGCGCGTTCCAGCGCCAGCGCCGCGGCCGTCCAGGTGACGCGGATGCGGTGTTCGTCCAGCAGCTTCAGGATGCGCGGCGCGCCGGCCTTGATGCCGTACTGATAATTGCTCTCATTGCCGTGCATGCGCATCGGCCGCTTGGGCACGGCGCTGAGTTCGTCGACGGGCTCCGGCCCCTTGTCGCCGTCACGGATATTCTGCTCGGCGCCTTCCTCGACGTTGACGACGATGGACAGCGCGAACTTTCCGCCGTTGGGCCAGGTGAAACCGTCAGGGGCGGGCATGCTCAGTGCGGCTCCTCGCCGCCGGAGACGTTCATGCTCTCGGCAGTGATGTAGGCGGCCTCGTCGGAGCACAGGAAGGCGACGGCGTTGGCGGTGTCGGCGGGCAGGCCTGGGCGTTTCAGGGGAATGCGGTCGGCCATGGCCTTGAGGTAGTCGTCAACCGAGGCCGCGCCGGCCACCTTGGCGAAATACTCGTTCTGCCAGGCGCCCAGGCCAGTGGTGACGTGGTTGGGGCAGACGTTGTTGATCGTGATGCCGTGCGGACCTAGCTCGATAGCCGCCGAGCGGACCAAGCCGACCAGCCCGTGTTTGGACGCGGTATAGGCCTGGGCATGGGGAAAGCCGGACTTGGCGGCCTGGCTCGCGATGTTGACGATGCGGCCGCCACGGCCCTGGGCGACCATCACCTCGGCGGCAGCCCTCAGGCCGAAGAACCCGCCCGTGAGGTTGACGTCGATGACGGCCCGCCAGTCCTCGGGGGTGACCTCGAGAAGCGGCTTCATGATGTAGCCGATGCCCGCGTTGTTCACCCAGATGTCGAGGCTGCCGTGGGTGTCGACGGCGTGCTTGGCCAGCGCCTGGGCGGCGGCGAAGTCGCGCACGTCGCAGACGCAGGTCGAGGCCTGCCCGCCGGCGGCGCGGATCTCGGCGGCGATGGCCTCCATCTCGTCCGTCGCCCCGATCATCGCGCCCGGCGTGGCGGCGTCCCGCGACGCTCCGATGTCGGAGATCACCACGGCGCAGCCCTCGGCGGCGAGCCGGTGGGCGATGGCTTCACCCAAGCCCGCGCGCCGGCCGGATCCGGTGACGACGGCGGTCTTGCCCGCGAAGCGTCCGGTCATTTCTTTCGCTTCCAGCCGATCTTTTTCATCACCAGGAACTGGACATCGGCCAGGCCCTGGAACTCGCCGGCGATCGCCTGCATCACCGGGGTGGCGACGTCGGTTCCGAACTGACCCATGTCGCGCACGTCGATGATCTCGATATACTTGTATGGGCTGGCCCCGCCGCCCATGACCT
>JANPKX010000304.1:0-4477 GCA_031426235.1 Alphaproteobacteria bacterium
GCGCCAACGCGGGCGCCAGCACCGCGGGAAGGGCGGGAAGCGCCGCGCCGGGTGAGTGGCCGTGGTGCGACTGGAGATAAAGCAGATGGCCGCCGAAAAAGGCCGCGGCAGACACCTGGCATGCCAGGTCCGGCGCGCTCCACAGGAGAACTCCGGCGCAGCTCCACACGGGTATGGTCAGGAGGTAAACGACCGCGCAGGCCCAATCGGCCCGCGACGGCGCGCCCGCCCGAAGGACCGCGCGCGTGGCCAGAAGCATGGCGCCTTCGCTGACCAACGCCGCCAAGGCCCACAACGCGCCGTATAGCCACCCAAGCCCCAAACCGACGAATGCGGCGACGCTGACGCAGAACATCAGCCGCGCTGGTGCGTAGGCGCGCACCCCGGCCGCTGCCTCCCGGAACCGTTCGTCGAACAAGCGCTCGAACACGGCCGTTTCCCCCGTTATTTGCGAACAAAGGTATCCGGTTGGGGCGAACGGGCCGTTAATGGCCCGCGGTAAGCCGCATCCGGAACGCCGCGACAGACGAACAGACAGGAAGGCGACGCCATGCCCGGCGTCTCTCACACCTTGATCGCAGCCCTGCCGTCGTGTTTCGGTTCAGTTGCGGTAGAGTGCGCCAAAGCTTGGAGGACCGCGTGATGGATGAGGCGCAGATCCCGCGCCTTGTTGGCCGGCGAAGGCCGCAGCTCTGGGTCGTGGCAGCGGTTGCGGTATCGCTCAACGTCGCCGCGGCATCCGGCGCATGGGCGGCGCAGCGCGTGGCCCTGATCGTGGGCGTGTCGAAGTACGACAAGGTTCCCAGCCTCAACAATCCCGCCCGGGACGCCAAGCTCGTCCAGACGACGCTGCAGAAGCTGGGGTTCCAGGTGTCCGTCCTGACGGACCCGTCCCGCGCCACCCTGATCGAGGGCCTGGGCGCCTTCGAAGAGGCGGCCAAGGGGTCCGAGGCGGCGGTGATCTACTACGCCGGGCACGGCGCGATGATCGATGGCGTCAACTACCTGCTGCCCAAGGACGCGATCATCACCAACAAGTCGTCGCTGACCGGCACGGCGGTGGAATCGGCGCGGTTGGGCCAGGCGATGATGGGCGCCAAGGCCGTTCGGCTAATCATTCTGGATGCCTGCCGCAACAACCCGACCGCGACCCGCAGCCTGGGCGGCAACACGCGCGGCCTGACGCGCGAGACGGGCCCAACCAGCGTCGCCGTCGTGACCCTGATGGCGGCCGGCCCGGGCCAAGTGGCCCAGGATGGCGCGGCGGGGGCCGCCAACAGCCCCTTCGCCATCGCCCTGACCCAGGGCCTCACCCGGCCCGGCATCACCGTGGGCGAGCTGCCCAGCTACGTCCAGGCTGAGGTCGAGCGGATGACCGAGGGCGAGCAGACGCCCGACCTGCAAGGCATCTGGCCGAACGTCCACTGGAGTTTCGATCCGAACGGCGCGGCCCGTCTCGCCGCCGCACCGTCTGGCGCCGACCCGGTCAAGATCAAGTGGGAGAAGGATCAGGTCTTCTGGACCTCGATCAAGGACAGCGACGATCCGGCGGACTTCAAGGCCTATATGGAGGCCCAGGATCGCGGCGAGATCACCGGCTCGTTCCGCAGGCTGGCCGCCAACCGCGTTCGCGCGCTGGAAAAGCTCCCCGCCGGGTCGTTCCAGGTCGCCTCGCGCTCGGCCGCGCCCGGCCAGGACCTGGTGGTCAGCGCCCGGGACGCCTTCGCCAGGGCCGACTACCGCGTCGCCGTGCGCGACTGGACCGCAGCTGCAAACGCCGGCAACGGCGCGGCCATGTACAACCTCGGCGTGGTCTCGCTGACGGGCAAGGGCGCGGCGAAGGACATCGCCGCCGCCGCCCGCTGGTTCAAGGCCTCGGCCGACGCGGGACACTCCGGCGGCATGGTCAACTGGGCGCTTTGCCGCCTGAACGGCTTCGGCGCGGCCAAGGACGAGGCCGACGGCTTCCGCTGGCTTGGGCAGGCGGCAGGCCGGGGCAGCGCCAACGCCATGGGCATGCTGGCCGAGGCCTACTATCGCGGCCGGGGCGCGCCGCCCGACCCTCGCCAGGGCGCGGCATGGCTGCAGAAGGCGGTGGACGCCGGCGACGGTCCATCCATCGCTCAACTTGGCGATGCCTACGAGCGCGGCGATGGCGTGCCCCGCGATCCCCGCCGCGCCTTCGCCCTCTACCAGCGCGCCGCCGTGGCCGGAGACGCCGAAGCCATGGTGCGCCTGGGCTATGCCTTCGAGGACGGTGAGGTGACGCCCAAGGACGATATCCAGGCTGCAACCTGGTATCAGCGCGCCGCCGAGGCCGGGAATGCCGAGGGCATGTCCAGCCTTGCCGTGATGCTGGAGACGGGCGCCGGCGTCTCGGCGGACGAGGCTCGCGCGGCCGACTATTACCGCCAGGCCGCCGCCCTGGGCGATGCCCGCGGCTATCTGGGCCTAGGCAGCCTCACCCTGCGAGGCGCCGGGGTGCGGGCCAATCCGGCGGAGGCCGTGCGCCTGTTCCAACAGGCCGCCGACAAAGGCTCGACGCCGGCCATGCGGAACCTGGGCATTCTGTTCGAGACCGGTCAGGGCGTGCGCGCCAACCGCAACACCGCGATCGAATATTACCGCAAAGCCGCCGCCGCCGGCGATGAGGCGGCGCGCGAAGACCTGCAAAGACTGGGCGTCCGCTAGGGGCGGACGCGAGGAAGGGGCTGATCATGAACCGATACCTTAGAGGACGACGCGCCCGGCTGGCGGTTAGCGCCGTCGCGCTCTTCAGCCTCAGCGCCCAGCCGCTGCTGGCCCAGGGCAAGGGCAAGGACCCGATCCTGAACGCCTGCGCGCCCGCCCGCGAGGGTCTGGTCAAGCTCGACAAGGAGTATGACGAACTCAAGCGGTCCAAGATGAGCGCGGCGATCGGCCAGGGCCTGAAGCAGGGCGCGACGGTCCTGGCCAAGGGGGTGATGAGCGGCGGCTTGCCCGGGCTGGGCGGGCGCAGCGGCGGCGGCTTCGGCGGCGGGATCGGCGGCCTGATGGGCGCGGTGGGCGGTATGGCGGCCCAGTCGCAGATGCAGGCCCAGGCACGCGAGCAAGGCGCTGCCGGCGGCGCGGCGCCGGCCGGCCTCTTCGGCCCCGACATGCTCTCCGGCGCCATGGGCCTCAACGTCCCCGGCATCAGCGGCCTCTCCGGCGGCGACAACATGAAGGCGTATGCCGCCCTGGCGGTGCTGGTGGCCATCGTCGCCACGGCCGAGGCCTATGCCCAGCTGAAGGAGCAGGAGGCCGGGGGCGACCTGAAGAAGGCGTCGTTCAACATCGACCAGGACGCCGCGCGCCAGCTCACCGTCACCCGCCAGATCGTGGCCGACGGCAGCGCTCTCGTGGAATGCCGCGCCGCGCAGCTCACCGACATCAACACGCGCCTGGCTGGCGCCAGCAACGATAAGGACCGCAAGGCGATCCGCCGCGAACGCACCGAGCTGACCAGCGCGCTCAAGAAAGACATCGACCTGACCGGCGGCGTCGTCGAACAGCACGCGGGCATGGCCAAGACCTTCACCCAGGGCCGCGCCATGACCGACGGCGCGTCGGAGGCCGACGTTCTGGGCGGGCAGACGCCGGCTTACGCCACGGCCGCCAACGTCACGCGCCTGTCGATGCCGAAGGCGGGTGCGGCATCCGGCAGCGAGACCGCGCAACAGCCATCCTCAGCCCCCGCGCCGGCCTCGGCCATGGTGGCGATCCGCGCCACGGTGGTGCGCTCGGCCCCGGTCGCCTCGGCGCCGTCGCTCATGAACCTGCCCGTGGGCCGCGAGGTGAAGCCCAACAGCGCCCAGGCCGATGGCGGCTGGTGGGAGATCGACGTGGCCGGGCAGCCCGGCTATGTCCGCGCCGCCGATCTTGGCCCGCCGGGCTCGGCGCCCGCGCCTCCGCAGACCGCCGCCAAGGGCAAGCCCGCAGCACGAGCCGGCGCGGCAGCCAAGGCCCCCCCGCCGCCGCCCGCGCCGGTCGGCCCGACGAACATCCGCGCCTACAACCAGCAGGTCATTGCGGCCCGCGACACCGGTAAGGGCCGCCTCTCGGCCCTGATGACCGACATCCAGACCAGCCAGCGGCGCGAGAGCGTACTGTACGCGTGGCTGGAGCGCCTGGGACTTGGATAGCCGGCCTCCGCTGAGGCGCCCTGCGTCGCAGCGATGAGGCCGCGCGGCCGCCCAAAGCGACGGAAAGATCGGGAAAATTTGGAGCGGGCGAAGAGATTCGAACTCTCGACCCCAACCTTGGCAAGGTTGTGCTCTACCACTGAGCTACGCCCGCGCTCCGTAGGGGGAAACGTCCCCCAAATGCGAGAGGCGGCTATATGGCAGAGGCCTTTAGGGTTTGCAAGCGGACGAACGGGCGAAACGTCAGCCGCGTTTCGGGGTCTTCAGTTTGCGTTTGTTGACGTGGCCCTCGGGGTTGGGCGCGTCGACCTCTT
>JANPKX010000305.1:0-2400 GCA_031426235.1 Alphaproteobacteria bacterium
GCCAGCGGCGAGCCGCCGGACTTGATCACGCGGCCCTGCCAGATATAGCCGATGCCGGAGTAGCTCCCGTCGTTGGGGGTATCGCGCTGCGAGACTGTGTTTTCACCATCGGTCATCACGACGATGATCTTCTTGTATTTCGGTGTGCCATACGGGACGCCGTCGGCGAACGGGGTGTTGGGCGAGACCGTATTCCAGCCCCATGCCAGGCCGATGGGGATGTTGGTGTTGCCGTCGGCGTTCAAGGCGTCGATGGCGGTTCGCAAACTCGAAAAATTGGTGGTCAGGCGCATGACTTTTTCCAACCCGCAGCCACGGTTCGGGCCGAAAGTGGTGGAGAGGCCGCTCTTGGCCTTGTACTTTGTGATCATGCCCTGTCTGACGCGCCAGTTGTTGCTGGAGGTGCCGTCGGCAAGATAGTCGTTCTGGAAATCGTCACCGTAGCCGGAGGTCTTCTTGTCGGGCTCGTCGACGGCGAAATACGGCGTGTAAAGGGTCGCGCCTGTCGTGGCGGGCGTATCCTGGACATCGTAGGGGGCCTTGCGCGTCTCCACGCAGCCGCGCCAGGCCGTGCCGAGCGTAGTGAACAGGGTAAGCCGGTTCGCGAATTGCGTGCCCGTAGCCGTGGTGAAGATTTCATTGTTGATCGGTGAGACGCCGGCCGTGTCGAGCCATGGGGCCGACTTGTAAAGGGCTCCATCGACCCGCACGCTGTTGGAGAACGGCACCAGGGCGATACGAACCGAGTTCGGCTCTACGGCCTTGGCGGCCGCCTCCTCCATCCGGGTGACGAAATCCTTGGCCGCCTTCTTCAGGTCGGCGAGCTTGGTGCCCTCGTTCATCGACCCGGTGTTGTCGAGGACCAGGGCGATCTCGACCTTCATGTCGGCGCGTACAACCTCCGACGAAGCCGCCACGACCATGGTCCCACCGGTGACAAGGCCTGCGATAAAGGGCGTGACCTCCAGCCGGGCCGTGGCCTCGACGCGACCGTTATCGCCGAAGTGGAATGTCGAAGCGGCCAGGGTGAAGTCGTCGCTGAGCGCCAGGTTCTGCTTAAGGTAGCGATCGCCAGCGGTCTTGAGTTCGGCGTCGGTCTTGGCATTGGTGCGGGCGGCGGACAGCGACGCGGCGTCCAACGCGTCCTGCAACTGGGATTTGGCGCTGGTCGCGCGGGCCAGATCCACGGCGCCGAGACTGGCGACGCAAAGCGGCCCCATGGCCAAGGCGGCGACAATGGCGACATTGCCCCGGTTGTCCCGCGTCAGACGCCGCAGCGTCGAGAGGCCTGGGCTTTTCATCGGGTCCATCCTGGTCTCGTGTAACGTTCGCCATGTATAAGTATATCAGCACGGATAATCTGATCTTATGGCAACTCCTTAATCTGCGTTTACTGTAAACGGCGCGCGTTAACGTCGTTGTGAAACGCCATGTTTGTCTCGTTCCCGCAAAATGATGGCATGAGACCGTCTCGACATCGGCAAATGCGCGTCGCGTTCCGACGCGATGAGCGCGGCGCGACCGCCGTCGAGTTCGCGCTGATCGCGCCCCTGCTGTTCCTGAGTCTCTTCTCGCTGGTCGAGATCGGCATGCTGGGCATGATGGCCAGCGGACTGGACAACGCCGTGGACAACGCCGCGCGGATGATCCGGACCGGCCGCGGCGACGGCCCGACAAGCGCGCCTGCGTTCGAGACGGTGATCTGCGACAAGCTCGGCGGGAACGCCACCGACTGCCGGAGCCGCCTGACCGTCAGCGTGCAGAAGTTCACGGGCTTCGCCGACGCGAATGCCGTCGTTTCGGCGGCCCCCAACGGCAGCTTCAACAAAGGGACGGCCGGCGACATCGTGATCGTCAAGGCGGACTACAAATGGCCCCTCATGACCCCGTTTATCGCCACGGCCTATAATCGTAGCGGCCCGATGGAGATCACGCTGGCGTCAAGGGTCGCCTTCAAGAACGAGCCCTTCCAATGAAGCGCGCCTTGCAACGCCTCGCTGCCGACGAGACCGGCGCGTCGGCGATTGAGTTCGCCTTGATCTTCCCGGTGTTGTTCGTGCTGCACGTGGCGGCCGCCGAGGCCCTTCAGGTCTATGGGGCGCAGCGCAACGTCGCCCACATCGCCGCGACGATGGCGGACATCACCGCCCAGAATCGCACGGTGACCACGGCGGAACTGGATGACATCCTCAAAGCCAGCACCTCGATCATTCACCCCTATCCGAATGTGCGTCTCCAGCAGCGGGTTTCCAGTCTCAGCGCCAGCGCCGGCGGCACGGTCTCGGTCGATTGGACAGTGAAGAAGGACTATACGCTCTCGCCGCCCCCCACCGTGCCCAGCGGCTACCTCTCCGGCAACGAGAGCACAATCGTGACGGACGTGGTCTATGACTACGAGCC
>JANPKX010000306.1:0-6675 GCA_031426235.1 Alphaproteobacteria bacterium
CCGCAGGTCGGACGCCGTGTAGATGGGGTTGCCGTCGGCCTCAAGAATGCCGTCGCCGATCCCCATGACCAGGCGGCGGTTGATCACCCGCTTCATCTGGATCTTGTAGGTGACCTTCTTGATGTCGGGGGTGACCTCGCCCGCGAACTTCACCTCGCCGCAGCCCAGGGCCCGGCCGCGGCCCTTGCCGCCGATCCAGCCCAGATAGAAGCCGACCAGCTGCCAGAGCGCGTCCAGGCCCAGGCTGCCGGGCATGACCGGGTCGTTGATGAAGTGGCAGTCGAAGAACCACAGGCCGGGATTGATGTCGAACTCGGCCTCGATATAGCCCTTGCCGTGAGCGCCGCCGTCTTCGTTGATCGTCGTGATGCGGTCGAACAGCAGCATGGGCGGGGCGGGCAGCTGGGCGTTGCCCGGCCCGAACATCTCGCCGCGCGCGCAGGCCATGAGCTCTTCAAAGGTATAGCTTGAGGGCCGGGTCGGATCGCTCATGTGGGTGCCTTGCTCTCCAAGAGGGTCAGGCCCTAGAGCCTTTCCCGGCCGGATGGAACCATCTGTTCCGGATAAAACCGCCCGTCTACCGATATTGCGGGCGCTTTCGCGCCTTGGCGGCCACGCGGTTCGCGCCTTCCCGCATCAGGCCGCGCTCCGGCGGCACTGCAACGCCTCGGAGGTGCCCCAGAGCGCACCCTCGCGCACCCAGCCGCTGGCGCCGTCCGCCTTGATCCGGCACCAGCCCTTGTCGCAACGGCTGAGTTCGGCCATCGCGCGCGGCTTCAAGAAGGCCGCAGTCCCCGCGCCCGGCTTGGGGCTACGGTAGAGCGCGGCCATGCCGGGATTCGTGTTCATCACGGCGCGCCGCCCGTCGGTGACGCGCTTGTGCACCCAGGCGACGTGGCCCTCGGGGTCGCACACGCGCCGCCATTCGCTGGTCTCGGCAATGACCTGCACGGGCAAGCCTCGCGCCCGGTAGACGAACAACAGCTTGTAGTCGTCACCCGGCCCCTTGCGCGCATTCACCTTCCCGAACTTCAGCGTAACGTATCGCGGCACGGGGTAGCCTGAAGGCGTCTGCCGCTCGGCGGCCTGCGCTCCGGCGCCCCCCAGTCCCACCATCAGGGCGAGCGCTGCTAAAGCCGGCGCCCATCTCTTCCGCATCGCCTGTCCTCGCGCCTCGCCTTGGCCCTACCCGCGCCCTTTGCTAAGGGTGCGTCAGATCAGCGCCCGGAGCGGCGCAGGAAACGCACCCTCTCTCCCGTAGGCACCCCTTTATCCGTAGGCAAATGGCCCCTCGCAAGCCGAAAGTCATCGTCACCCGCAAGCTGCCCGACTCGGTCGAGACGCGCATGCGTGAGCTGTTCGACGCGGAACTCAACCTGACCGACGAGCCGATGAGCCGCAAACAGCTCATCGAGGCGATGGGCCGCTGCGATGTCCTGGCGTCGACCATTACCGACAAGATCGACGCCGGGCTGATCGAGAAGGCCGGCGAGCGGCTCAAGCTGATCGCCAATTTCGGCGCCGGCGTCGACCACATCGACGTGGCGGCCGCCCACGCAAAGGGGATCCTGGTCACCAACACGCCGGGCGTGCTGACGGAAGACACCGCCGACCTAACCATGTCGCTGATGATGGCGACGCTGCGCCGGGTGATCGAGGGCGCCAATGCGGTGCAGGCCGGCACGTTCACCGGCTGGGCTCCCACGTGGATGATGGGCCGCCGCCAGGGCGGCAAGCGCCTGGGCATCATCGGCATGGGCCGGATTGGAACCGCGGTGGCGCGCCGGGCCAAGGCCTTCGGCCTGCAGATCCACTACCACAACCGCAAGCCCGTCAGCCATCTGGTCGCCGAGGAGCTGGAAGCGACCTACTGGGATAGCCTGGACCAGATGCTGGCCCGGATGGACATCATCTCCGTCCACTCGCCGCACACGCCGGCCACCTACCACCTGCTCTCGGCGCGCCGGCTCAAGCTGATGGCCAAACATGCGGTGCTGATCAATACGGCGCGTGGCGAGATCATCGACGAAAACGCCCTGGCCGAGCTGCTGGACGCCGGCGACCTGGCCGGCGCCGGCCTGGACGTGTTCGAGCATGAGCCCCGGATCAATCCCAAGCTGTTGAAGAACCCCAAGGCGGTGCTGCTGCCGCACATGGGCTCGGCCACCGTCGAGGCCCGCGTGGACATGGGCGAGAAGGTCATCATCAACATCAAGGTCTGGATGGACGGCGAGAAGCCGCCGGATCGGGTTCTGCCGCAGATGCTCTAGGCGGGTCCGCGCCGTTCCAGCTCGGGCCGGTTGACGTCAAGGTTCCGTATTTGTTCTTGACACGTCCGCTCTGCCGCGCCTTCATCGCGGCGACGGGGGCGATATGTCTCGATGCCTATCTCAGGAGCGGCTCAAGGCCGCGTGCGCCTTCGTGGCGGAGGGGGCGAGGCCTCTTGACCGTGCGCTTCTGCAGGTGACGCTCGGCGTCGATGCTGGAGAGGCGGCACTGGCAGCTCTCGCGGACTACCAGAACGCTGACGGCGGGTTCGGGCGAGGTCTGGAACCGGACCTCCCAGGCCCGGCGTCCACCGCCATATCGACCAGCATCGGCCTGCGACTGCTCGCCCGACTGAACACGCCTGGCGATCATCCCATGGTCCGAGACGCCGTTCAGTGGCTCGATGCGAACTTCGATCGGACCGCGGGCGTGTGGCCTATCATCGGTCCTGATGTGCGACTTTCCCCGCATGCCCCCTGGTGGTCTTGGTCTGAAGGCATGGCCGGGTCCGACAGCGTCGCAGGCGCCAAGGCTGGGTTTCGGTTCAATCCGACCGCGGAGATCCTCGGCCTGCTCTACGGCTATCGCGACAGCGTGCCGGCAAGTCTGATCGGGGCTGCAGAGACGTCCATGCGCCGGACCCTCGCCGCCACCCTCGTGATCGAGAGTGCCTACGATCTGAAGTGCGCGCTGCGGCTCGTCGAAACGAAGGCCGCGCCGGCCGACCTGGTCTTGCCGTTGGAAGCTCTCGTCCGGCGCTCCATCGAGGTTCGCGATCCAGCCGATGAACACGCGTCTGCGCTCGATCTGGCTCCAACGCCGACAAGCTTCGCCGCCGCTGCCGTGCGGAGCCGGCTTGACGACGCCATCGCGAGACTGATCGACGGGCAACAATCGGACGGCGGTTGGACGCCCTTCTGGAACTGGAGCGTCGTGGACGCCAGCGCCTGGGAGCGCGCGAAGCGTGACTGGAGAGGCTGGCTCACCCGCGAGGCGCTGGAGACCTTGATGGCTCATGGACGCGTGGAGCTCGCGAGCGGCCAAGGAGAGAGGCCATGATCGTTCGGGAATTTGCCGCTTTCAAGACGACGATCCCCGATGATGGCGACAGCTACGAATACGGTGGGAAAGCTTATGCCACCGACCTTGCGGTCGCGATTAGCGAACTTCTGAACAGTCTGGGGTACGATGCCGATCCGCCGGAGAATGCGGGTGATCACGGGTGGGAGTTCGAAGTCCGGATCAAGGGGTATCCGAACGGAAGCCGCGCGTGTTGCACCATAGATACGGCCTCCATCCTGAGGTTTGATAACTTGACGTGGGGTTGGCGGGGAAGGGCGAGAAAGCGATACCCACAGCCCTACATCGACGCTCTGCGCGACCTAAGCCAAGCCCTCAGCCGCGATCCCCGGTTCTCTGATCTGCGTTGGGCCGAGGAGTATGGTGACCTGGACACCGATAAGGCCTCGCCCGATCCCGTAGACGAGCCTTAGCGGCGTCTCCGGCCGCAACGCGGGAGCACCAATGGTTGGTGGTCGGGCGCCTACTCCACCTCGTCCGACTTTATCCCCACCACAATGCCCTCGGCGATCCGCACCTCCGGCACGGCTTCGCGGGTGAAGGGGAGGTACCAGGTGGCGCCGACGCCCTCGGGGGCGATCTCCAGGAGGTCGCCGGCGCCGAAGTCCTGGACGGCCTTGATGCGGCCCAGGGCCGCGCCGGCGGCGTCCACGACCGCCAGGCCGATGAGGTCGGCGACGTAGAATTCGTCCTCGTCCTCCGGCGGCGGCAGGCGCTCGCGGGGGATGAAGAGCTTGAGGCCCCGTAGGGCTTCGGCCTGGTCCCGGGTCTCGACCTCGCGGGCGCGGGCCACGACGCCGCCCTTGACGACGCGGGCGGTCGTGAGCGTGAGGCCGGGCGAGCCGTCCTCACGCAGCAGGACGCCATACTCGGCCAAGGCCAATGGCTCGGCCGTGAAGCTGGTGATGCGGATCTCGCCGCGGACGCCGAAGGCACCCGCGACCCGCCCCACCTGGATGAGATCGAGGCTCACCCGGCTGGGCTTCAGGCCTGGGGCTCGCCTTCAGGCGCGGTCTCGGCAGCAGGCTCTTCAGCCGGCGCTTCGGCGGCGGGAGCCTCTTCCGCAACGGCCTCGGCGGCCGGGGCCTCCTCGGCTGCAGTCTCAGGGGCCGCCTCAACAGCCGCTTCGGCGGGGGCTTCCTCAGCGACCGGGGTGTCCGCGGCGGCGGCTTCGACCGGAGCCTCCTCGGCGACGGGAGCCGCCTCGACCGGGGCCTCTTCGACCGGAGGCGGCGGCGGGTTGGCGGCCAGTTCGGCGGCGGCGGCGGCGCGGTCGGCTTCCTTCTGGGCCTTCTCCTCGGCGCGCTCCTTGGCCTTGGGCCCGGGGACGCCCTTGGTCGGGTTGCTGCCGGCTTTCCAATTCACGACGCCGACCTTGCCCAGTTCGCGGGCGACGCGGTCGGTGGGCTGGGCGCCCTTGCTCATCCATTCCTGGATGCGCTCGACGTTGAGCACGACGCGGTTCGGGTCGTCCTTCTTCAGCAGCGGGTTGTAGGTGCCCACCTTTTCGATGAAGCGGCCGTCGCGCGGCGAGTGGCTGTCGGCGATGACGATCGAATAGTAGGGGCGCTTCTTGGCGCCGCCACGGGCGAGACGGATCTTCAGCATTTCGTTCAGTCCTTGGGTTCGAAGTCTATTTCTTGAAGGGGTTGAATCCGGGGGGCAGTCCGCCGCCGCCCAGTCCGGGCAACTTCGGCATGCCGCCCGGCATGGATTTCAGCTTGGCGGCCATCTCTTCCATCTGTTCGGGCGAGGGGGCCTGTCCGCCGGCCATCTGGGCCATCTTGGACATGTCCATGCCGCCGCCGGTCAGCATCTTGGCCATCTGGCCGAAGCCCTTGCCGCCGTTCTTGCTCAGGGCCTTGAAGGTGTCGGCCATCTGGCGGTGCTGTTTCAGCAGGCGGTTGATCTCGGCGACGTCGACGCCTGAGCCCTTGGCCACGCGGCGCTTGCGCGAGGCGGCCAGGATGTCGGGCTTGGCGCGCTCCTGCTTGGTCATCGACGAGATGATCGCCAGCTGACGGTCGAAGGTTTTGTCGCTGACGCCGCTCTCGGCGATCTGCTTTTTCATCTTCTGCACGCCGGGCAGCAGGCCCATCATGCCCTCCATCCCGCCCATGCGCTTCATCTGCCGCAGCTGGTCGGCCATCATGTCGAGGTCGAACTGGCCTTTCGCTAGCTTGCGGGCGGTGGCCTCGGCCTGGGCGACGTCCAGTTCCTGGGCGGCCTTCTCGACCAGGGCGACCACGTCGCCGCGGCCCAGGATGCGGCCGGCGACGCGCTGCGCGTCGAACACGTCCAGGCCGTCGATCTTTTCCGAGACGCCGAGAAACTTGATCGGCAGGCCGGTGACGGCGCGCATCGACAGCGCCGCCCCGCCGCGCCCGTCGCCGTCGGCCCGGGTCAGCACCAGGCCGGTGAGGGGCAGGCGCTCATGGAAGGCCTTGGCGGTACGCACAGCGTCCTGGCCGGTCAGGGCGTCGGCGACCAGCAGGGTCTCGGACGGCGTCGCGATCTGGGCGATCTGAGCGGCCTCGCTCATCATCGCCTCGTCCAGGGTGGTGCGGCCCGCGGTGTCGAGGATCAGGATGTCGAAGCCCTGCAGCTTCGCGGCCTGCATGGCGCGCCGGGCGATGTCGGTCGCGGCCTGGCCAGCAACGATCGGCAGGAAGTTGGCGCCCGCCTGCTCGGCCAGCATGCCCAACTGCTCCATCGCGGCGGGGCGGCGGGTGTCCAGCGAAGCCAGCAACACCTTCTTGCGCTCGCGCACCAGTCGAAGAGCCAGCTTGCCCGCCGTGGTGGTCTTGCCCGAGCCCTGCAGGCCGGCCATCAGAATCACGGTCGGCGGGTTGAGCGAGAGGTTCAGGCCCTCGGGCGCGCCGGCGCCGCCGAGCATCTCGACCAGGCCGTCGTAGGTGATCTTGACCACCTGGTCGGCGGGCCGGACCGAACGAATCACCGCCTCGCCGGTCGCCGCCTCGGTGGCCTTGGCGATGAAATCCCGCACGACGGGCAGGGCGACATCGGCCTCGAGCAGGGCGACGCGGATCTCGCGCATCACCTCGGCGACGTCTTTCTCGGACAGCACGCCGCGGCCCGAGAGCCGGTCGAAAACGCTGGATAGCCGATCGGTTAGCGCGTCAAACAAACGTCACCTCTAGAGCCCAAACGCAGTCGACCCCCGTGCACGATTGCGTGGACGGGGGGCCTCGCCGCCCTCGTCCCACATAAGGTGTGGGGGTCGTGGCGGTAGAGGGCGCTGACCGAGGTTGGCGCCGGAAGGGCGCGCTTATGCGCTCAAGAGGGGTCGAACGTCAAGGAACGGCC
>JANPKX010000307.1:0-7051 GCA_031426235.1 Alphaproteobacteria bacterium
CGCTCGCCGTCCTCTCCGCCGAGTCGCGGGTCCGATTGGCCGGCCTGGAGGCGGCGGTGCTGGCGGGCGGGCTGATGCCGCCCGACTCCGCGAGCCTTGTGGAAGAGGCGCTGCAGGACGCGGCGCTCATGGCTCTGCTCACGGACACTGGTCGGCTGGTTCCCCTGCGCAACGGCGCCCTTCGGCAAACCCTGGTGTTCCATCGTGACGCCCTGGCGGCAGGGTTCGAGGCCTTGAGCCGCGCCTTCCCGCCGCCCGCGGCCTTCACCACCGGCGAGGCCCGCGCGGCGCTCGGCACGACGCGCAAGTTCATCGTGCCGGTGCTGGAGCACTTCGACGCCCAGGGGCTGACGACGCGCCAGGGCGACCTTCGGCAGGTGATCGGGCCTTAGTCCAGCCGGTCGATGGCGGCGCGGACGGCCATCTCGACGGCCTCCAACTCGGCGTCCGCCAGCGTGCGCACGTCCAGCAGCAAGCGGTCGCGCTCGATACGGCCCAGCACCCGCACGGCCCCTGTCCGCAGCCGGTGCGCGAAGGCCTCGGTGCTGATTACCGGGCAGAACAGCGCCACCGCCCGCCCCGGCAGCGGATACATCGGCATCGCCCCGCCGCCGGCGTAGCCCAGCGTCTCAAGCACCTCGACCTCCAGGCCGGGCGCGCCCGCCAGCCGCGCCGCCAGGGCCTCGGCCCGGGCCGCCAGAATCGCCGCCGGCTGCGTCAGCATCCTCAGCACCGGCACGCGCGCCACCGGATCCGCGGGCGGGCGGAACAGCCGCAAGGTCGCCGCCAGCGCCGCCAGCGACAGCTTGTCGAGGCGCAGCGCCCGGGCGAGCGGATGGCCGGCCAGTTGTTCGATCAGCGCCCTTCGGCCGGCGATGATCCCGGCCTGAGGCCCGCCCAGCAGCTTGTCGCCGCTGAACACCACCAGATCGGCGCCGGCGGCCAGACTGTCCTGCACGCGCGGTTCGCCGGAGATGCCATAGGGCTCCAAGTCTACCAGCGCACCGCCGCCCAGGTCCTCGACCAGGATAAGCCCCTTGGCGTGGGCGAAGTGGGCCAGGGTGTCCAGGGCCGGCGCACTGACGAAGCCGCTCATGCGGAAATTGCTGGGGTGGGTGCGCAGGATGACCCGCGCGTCCGGGTGCAGGCGCACCGCCTCTTCGTAGTCGCGCAGATGGGTGCGGTTGGTGGCGCCGACCTCGACCAGACGCGCGCCGCTCTGAGCGACGACGTCGGGCACCCGGAAACCGCCGCCGATCTCGATCAACTCGCCGCGCGAGACGATCACCGGCGCGCCGGGCGCCAGAGTCGCCAGGGCGAGCAGCACCGCGCCCGCGCCGTTGTTCACCGCAAGCCCGGCCTCGGCGCCGGTCACGTCCGCAACAAGTCTGTCCAGGTGGTCCTGGCGCGAGGACCGCCGCCCGGTGTCGAGATCAAGCTCGAGATTGCCGTAGCCGGCCGCGGCCTGGATCGCGGCGGCGGCTTCGGGCGCCAGTGGCGCGCGGCCCAGGTTGGTATGGATGACGACGCCGGTCGCGTTGATGACCCCGAACAGGGTCTGGCGATGGCGATCGGCGAGCCGCAACGCGGCGGCCTTGAGCAGTTCGTCCGAGCCAGGCGCCGACGCCCCCGCCGCCAGCCGCCCCCGCGCCTCGGCGACGACGCCCCGCACGGCCTGAGCCACGGCGGCGGAGCCAAACTGCGCGCTCATGGCCGCGGCGGCCGGATCCGCGCATAGGGTCCCGACCGCAGGCAGGCGCCGTCGGGGGTCGGAGGACGCACTCGGGTCGGGTCGGCGCTTGACGGCTTCACGCTCCTATTGCGGCGGCCACCCTACAGATTGCGGGCGAGGCCGCAAAACCGCTTCCGGCTTTGGCGTGCGCGGCCCTACTGTCGGTCAACGGAGGTGACTGGAGTCTGGTGGCTTCCCTGGTCTTCAAAACCGGTGACACGTCCCAAAGGCGTGTGGTGGGTTCGATTCCCATCCACCTCCGCCAGCATCAAGAGGCCACGCCCGCCAGATGACCGCCGAAAAGCCTGCCTTCACGCTGACGGACCTTGACGGCGGCGCCCGGCGCTATCCCACAGGTCGGCCTGCCCTCCTCTGCTTCGTCAAAGAGGACTGCCACACCTGCAACCTCGTCGCGCCGATCCTTCAGGCCTTTCACGAGGCCTGGGGCGGGGACGCCGACATCTGGATGGTGGGCCAGTCGGCGGACGGCAATGCGATCCTCAAGGACCGCCACGGTCTGACCCTGCCGATCCTCGACGACAGCGCCTGCAAGGTCTCCTTCGCCTGGGATTTCGAGATCGTGCCCGCCGTCCACTGGATGGGCGGCGAGAGGGGACTGGTGGATCGGCTGGAGGGATTTGTCCGAGCGGAGTGGCAGGACCTGGCTGCGCGGATCGCCGCCGACCTCGATCGCCCGGCGGCCCCCGTCGACTGGGCCGACTATCCGGACTGGCGGCCCGGCTGCGGCTCCAAACATCTAGACCCCGACATCCACGACCGCCTCCAGGCCGATGCCGACGACAGCCCCATTCGCGCGCGGCGGATCGAGGTCGCCAGCGCTGACGACATCGCCGAATTCATGTTCGACCAGGGCTTCAGCGATGGCCTGCCCGTGGTGCCGCCGACGCCGGAGCGGGTGATGCGGATGCTGGCCGGCACGGCGCGACACCCGCAGGACGTGGTCGCCGTGGTCCCGCCGAACATGGCGCCGGCGACGGTGGAAAAGGTCGCGATCAACGCGGTGCTCGCCGGCTGCCGGCCCGAGTACCTGCCGGTGGTGATCGCCGCCCTGGAGGCGGTCTGCACCGACGAGTTCAACATGCACGGCGTCACGGCCACCACCATGGGCGCCTCGCCGGTGCTGGTGGTCAACGGGCCGATCCGCCAGCGCATCGGCATGAACATGAAGCTGGCGGCCCTGGGCAACGGCAACCGCGCCAACGCGACCATCGGGCGGGCCCTGCGGCTGGTGATCCGCAATGTGGGCGGGGCGCGACCCGGCGGCGTCGACCGCTCGACCCTGTCCAGCCCCATGAAGTTCACGATGTGCTTCCCCGAATGGGAGGAGGGCTCGCCCTGGGAGCCGCTGCACGTCGAGCGCGGGTTCGCAATCGAGGACTCCGTCGTCACGGCCTTCGCCATGACCAGCGGCCCCGTGCAGATCGTCGACCAGGAATCGCGCCAGCCCGACCAGATCGCCGGGACCCTGGGTCTGGGGCTGGAGGGGATGTTCCTGTCCAAGATCCACCGGATGCCGGTGGACGCCCTGCTGGTGGTCTGCCCCGAGCACGTCAACACCTTGATGAGCGAGGGACCCTACGCCAAGGCGCGCCTGCGCGAGCGCATCCAGGCCGTCACCGCCCGCCCCGTGCGCGAGATGGTCGCCAACGAGATCTCCGGCGCCGGCATCCCGCTGGCGTCCGCCGCCAAGATGACCGAGGCGCAGCTCGCCTCTCCGGCCCCGAAGTTCGCGGATCCGAAGCATATCCACATCGTGGTGGCGGGCTCGGAGGCCGGAAAGTTCTCGGCCGCCTTCCACGGCTGGGTGACGGGCGCGGCAGGGTCGGCGGTCGTTTCGCGGAAAATAGAATGCTGATAGGCTCGTCCCACAGGCTCGGAGACCGCCGATGACGACCATCCTGGATCCCACAGACGAACGGACGCCCGTCGTCCGACAGATTACCCCGCGCACCGGCAAGATCGCCGGCGTTGTGGGCCTGCTCGACATCAGCAAGCCGCGCGGCAGCGTGCTGCTGGACGAACTGCAGCTCCTGCTGGCGGCCCGCTATCCCGACGTCGAACTGCGCCGCTACGCCAAGCCTACCTTCGCCAAGCCTTGTCCCTCCGACCTGCGGGCGAAGATCAAGGACGAGTGCGATGTCCTGGTAGAAGCCCTCGCCGATTGAGGATCATGCACGACGTGCAGTCTGCACGACACCGTGTGGTTCGAGATCCAGGGCCTGCCCGCCGTCTCCATCGCGTCCAGTGAATTCGCCGAGGCCGCCGAGGTCCAGCGCCATGCCCTGGGCATGGACGGCGCGCGCTATGTTCTGGTCGATCATCCGATCCAGGATGCGACCGATGAGGAAATGCGCGAAAAGGCCCGCGCCGTCGTCGACGCGGTCGTGGCCGCGCTGACGGTGTGAGCTGTCGGCTCAGGCGGTCAGGTCGATCCTCACCTGGACGATGCGGAAGTCTTCATTCTGGGGCACGACCACCGCGCCAAACTCACGGGCCAGGCGCAGCATCCGCTTGTTCTCGGCCAGGATCTCGCCGCGCACCGCGGTGAGCGCGCGCGCGCGGGCCCAGCTCAGCATTTCGCGCATCAGGGCGTGCCCCAATCCCCGACCCGCCTGGTCCGAGCGAACCATGATCGCGAACTCCCCTTCCGGCTTGTCGGCGGCCAGGATCAGGCGGACGACCGCCAGTATGCCCAGGCTGTCGCCAACAGCCTTGGGGTCATACGCCGCGACGGCGATGTGGCGGTCCCGGTCAAAGTCCGTCAGCAGGGACGAAAGCGGACCCACCGCCGGACGGACCGGCGAGAAGAACCGGAACCTCAAGTCCTCTGGAGTGGATCGCAACCCCATATCCACCAGCGCCTGATCGTCGTCCGGCCGGATTGGCCGCAGGCGTAGCCTGCGTCCTCGCGCGACAGGGATGTCCTTCTCATCCGCGCCAGGGTCCGCAGACGGCTGCGCGCCCCGGCGCCGGCGCGCCGGACGCGGTGTCTGACCGCAAGTGCCGGCCGGGCTCGATGCCTGCATGTCCGTCGCCTGATCGCCCGCCGCCCCCCGCCGGGGCAGCCTCTCGTCTGGGAACATGCGTGACGGACCATCGTTCCCTGAAGCGGATCGGCGCGGCAACCATTTCGTGTCACGGCGATTTCCCAACGGCGGCGCGGCAAGGCGTCGCTTCACCCTGTGATCCTGGAGAGATGCTTTGAACGTTCTGATGGTGCTGACCTCCCACGACCAGTTGGGCGATACGGGCGACAAGACCGGGTTCTGGCTCGAGGAATTCGCGGCGCCCTATTATGTTTTCCACGAGGCGGGCGCCGCAATCACCCTGGCCTCGCCTAAGGGCGGCATGCCACCGCTTGACCCGCGCAGCGATGCCGAGGATGCGCAGACGCCGGCGACCCGGCGCTTCAAGGGCGATGCCGCGGCGCAGGCGGCCTTGGCGGCGACCCTCCCCCTGGCGCAGATCGACGCCGCCAGCTTCGACGCCGTGTTCTTCCCCGGCGGCCATGGTCCGATGTGGGATCTGGCGGAGAGCGCCGACGCGCGCCGGCTGATCGAGGCGTTCGCCGCCGACGATCGCCCCATCGCCGCAGTATGCCATGCGCCGGCGGTATTCCGGCACACCCGCGCCGCCGACGGCGCCTCGCTGGTGTCCGGCCGCCGCGTCACCGGGTTCACCAACACCGAGGAAGACGGGGTGGGCCTGCGCGACGTGGTCCCGTTCCTGCTCGAGGATATGTTGAAGACGAATGGGGGCGCCTACGAGAAAGGACCGGACTGGAAGCCGTTTGTCGTCCGCGACGGGAACCTGATCACGGGTCAGAACCCGGCCTCATCCGAGGCCGCCGCGCGCGAACTGCTGGAGGCGCTGAGCAAGGTCGCCGCTTGAGGAAGTCTCTGTCGCGCCTCCCCGGCGCCGGCAAATGCCACCGCAGCGAGAGCCTTAGGGGCCGGGCTCCCCTGTGGGGCGAATGCGTTTCTCGCATGTGCGAGATGCTGGTATCTGGCGTGACTGTATTTTGGAGCGGGCAGATGCGTTTCGTGAACGTTTTGACGGCTGCGGCGGCCGTGGCGACCCTGGCCTTTGCTGCCGCCCCGGCCCAGGCGCTGACCTGGAACGCCGTCGCCGATTTCCACGGCGCGCCCAACACCGGCAACGGGGTCTGGAGCTACGGCTTCGGAAGCGCATCCAGCTTCACAGAGTATGACGTCTTCGCCGCCGATTGCGTCACGGACGGCGACTGCTGGAAGTCGTCGCAGTTCAACTATTCCCTGGTGCCGACGGTCATCAAGAACACGATCTCGGATCCCATCTACTACTACACGGTGACGCACGCCTCCGACATGCTTAACGTCCATCCGGGGGCGGACAGCGACGTTCGCACTGGGGGCGCCGACCTCGACAGCTTCGTGCGCTTCACGGCGCCAACGGCCGGGTCCTACCGCTACGCCGGCTTCTTCCGAGTCGCGGACAATGCCGCGCCCAACGGCGTCAACGTGTATGCGGGCGCCTTTTCATCAGCCCTGACGGGTCCATTCGGGACCACGGTGCACTTTGACGGGACCGTGTCACTGGGCGCCGGCGATAGCATCGACTTCCGCGTCAACCGCGACGGCGATTACTACTTCGACTCGACGGGCCTGGCTGCGACGGTGACCGCGGTTCCCGAGCCTGGCGCCTGGGCCCTGATGATCGGCGGCTTTGGCATGGCGGGCGCGGTGCTTCGCCGACGCCGCGCTCTGGCCGCCTGACCCGCGGTTCGACGCCGGCCGGAGGCTGGCGCCGCTTACGCTCAGATCCGGACGGCGGCTGACAACAATTCGCCGGTGCGCGACGAGCCGCCGGCGAACACCCGATGCTCGCCGGGCTCCAGGCGCCATTCGGCCCCGCCGACATCCCAGTAGCGCAGGTCGGCGTCGGGGATGATGAACCTTAGCGTCGCCGTCTCGCCCGGCTGCAGCGCCACCCGGCGGAAGCCGCGCAACAGCTTGTTCGGACGGTCGACCACCCGGTTTGGGAAGCCGACGTAGACTTGGGCGATCTCGTCGGCCGCCACGGCGCCGTCGTTGCGCACCGAAACGCTGACCTGCACCTCGCCCGGCCCACGCCGCACCCGTAGCGCGCGATAGTGGAAGGTCGCATAGCTCAGCCCGTGGCCGAAGGCGTAGCGGGGGGCGATCTCCTGGCGTTCCAGCAGCGTGTAGCCGTGCAGCGGGCCGTACGCGATGGCGTCGGCGTCGGCGTCGAAGAACGGATAGTCGCCAGCCTCGCGCGCCACCGTGAACGGCAGCTTGC
>JANPKX010000308.1:0-1711 GCA_031426235.1 Alphaproteobacteria bacterium
CCGATCAGGGCGCTGGTGTAGCCAGCGGGCTTCAGCGCCTGGGGGATGGTCACCTCGCTGAGCGGAAGGCCCTTGGTGTCGGCCGGTTGCAGCACCTCGTGCGCCAGACCGGAGCGGATGGCGTAGCGGCCGGTGAGCAGCCCCGCTCGCGACGGCGTGCAGACGTTGGCTGAGGCGTAGAAGTCTGTGAACCGCGCGCCCTCAGCGGCCATGCGGTCCAGATGCGGCGTGCGGATATGACGACCGCCGTCGCATCCGATGTCGCCATAGCCGAGGTCGTCGGCCAGGATCACGACGATGTTGGGGGGGCGTTTGGGGATGCTCATGCTGTCAACCTAACGGGGTTCGGCCGTGTCGCCAGCCTCCGGGACCCGGTTCGAGCGCCTGGCCGCGCCAGGTGACCGCGACCCCCTGCCCGGCCACGACCTCCCCGATCACCGTGAAACCGGGCAGCGCCACGGCGGCGGCAGCCACAATCTCGTAGTCGTCGCCGCCGCTGGCCAGAGCCAGCCATGCCGAGGCGGGGTCCATCTGGGTCGCCAGCCAGGCGCGGGCGCTGGGGGACAAGGGTGTTTGCTCCAGGTCCAGCCGGAAACCGACCCCGCTGGCGGCGGCGATATGGCCGGCGTCGGCGATCAGGCCGTCGGAGACATCCGCGGCGGCGCTGGCGTGAGCCAGGACGGTGTGGCGCAGGTCCAGCCGGGGCGTCGGCAGGCGATAGCGGGCGGCCAGTTCACCGCCCCGATCTTCGATCTCGCCACGGGCGGCCAGGAGGCCGAGCCAGCCGTCGCCAATGTGGCCGCTGACCATCACCCGATCGCCCGGCCTGGCCCCGGCGCGGCGCACCATGCGGCCCTCGGGAACCCAGCCCATCAGCGTCAGGCTGGCCATGAAGGGTCCGGGTGTGGTCACCGTGTCGCCACCCATCAGGCTGACCCCTGCGGCCTTCAGGTCGGCGCCCAGCCCCGCGGCGAAGGCCGCGCGATCCTCCGGGCCAAAGCGGGTCGACCACGCCACCGCCAGAAAGGCGGCGAAAGGCTCAGCGCCTTTGGCGGCGAGGTCGGAAAGATTCACCCGGGCCAGCCTGCGTCCGATGACCTCTGCGGCCTCACCGTCCAGAACATGAACGCCCTCCACCATGGCGTCCTTGGTCACGACCAGGTCGTGGCCCGCCCGCTGCGGTATGACTGCTGCGTCGTCCATCAGACCAAAAGCCCCCGAGGCGCCCCGCGCCAGTGGGCGGAACAGCCGCGCGATCTCGCCGAACTCGTCGAGGGCGTGGTCGGGCGGAGTCGCCATTAGGGTGCCCCTCCACCGCCTACGGCGGTCCCCCTCCCCATGAATGGGGAGGACCAGGGGCGGCGCTGCGTTGGTCCTCCCCACAGCGTGGGGAGGGGGACCCCGCGCAGCGGGGTGGAGGGGCCGTCAGGTCTTGCGGACATCCCGGGCCACCGCGTCGAGAGCGCCGTTGACGAAACCTGGCTCGGTCCCCTCGAAGAAGCTTTTGGCCACATCGACGTATTCGTCGATCACCACTTCGGTCGGCACGTCGGGCCGGTTGGCCAGTTCGAAGGCGCCAGCTCGCAGGATCGCGCGCACAGTGGCGTCCAGCCGCTCCAGCCGCCAGCCGTCGGCCAGCCGCCTGACGATGGCCGCGTCCACCCGCCCCTGCTCGGCCACCACGCCCCGCACCAGGTCGGCGAAGAAAGCC
>JANPKX010000309.1:0-3215 GCA_031426235.1 Alphaproteobacteria bacterium
CCCAGGATCACCGCGCCGCAGGCCTATTCCCGACGGCGGAGATCATGGGTGGCCGGGACAGGCCCGGCCATGACGGTCAGAGAGGGAGCGTCGGTTCGATCATCACTTGCTTTGCGTAAGGTCCGGCAAGCCCAGAATGCGCTTGGAGACGATGTTCGACTGCACTTCCTGGGAGCCGCCGAAGATCGTGAAGGCCTTGCCGAACAGCCAGCCGCGCACGGCGGCCAGTTCCTCGGGCTTGAAGGCCTCGCCCTCCCAGCCCAGGCCCTGGTGGCCCATGATCTCCAGCGCCATTTCGTGACGCTCCTGGATCAGGGTGGTGCCGGCGTTCTTCATGATCGAGGTGGCCGAGGAGGGGCTGGCGTTGCCCTTGGCCTCCATCATCGCGCGCACAGCGGTCTGCTGGAAGGCGCGCATGTTGATTGCATTGGTGACCATGCGGGTGCGCAGGTCGCTGTCGGCCAGCCGGCCCTCGTCGTCGGTGCCGACATAGTCCTTGGCCAGGACCTCCAGCGGCTTGCCGCCCGAGCCCAGCCCGCCGCCCGCGCCGGTAAGGCCCGAGCGCTCGTGCTGGAGCAGGCGCTTTGCGATGGTCCAACCGCCGTTCAGCGGCCCGACCAGGTTCTTCTTGTCGGCGATGGCGTCGGTCAGGAAGACCTCGCAGAAGGGCGACGAGCCCGCGATCAGCGGGATCGGCCGCGTCTCCACGCCCGGCTGATGCATGGTGAACAGCACGAACGAGATGCCTTCGTGCTTTTTCGAATTGTCGGTACGGACCAGACAGAAGCACCAGTCGGCCCACTGGGCGCCGCTCGTCCAGATTTTTTGGCCATTCACGACGAAGTGGTCGCCCTTGTCCTCGGCCTTGGTCTGCAGGCCGGCCAGATCCGAGCCCGCGCCCGGCTCGGAGAAGCCCTGGCACCAGGCGATCTCGCCCCGGCAGATCGGCGGAATGTGCTCCTGCTTCTGCGCCTCGTTGCCATATTCCAGCAGCGTCGGGCCGAACATCATCACGCCCATGCCGCCGATCGGGTTGTAGGCGCCGGCCCGGGCGAACTCGCCCTGGATCACGCGGGCCTCGGCTGAGCTGAGGCCGCCACCGCCGTATTCCTTCGGCCAGGTGGGGGTGCCCCAGCCCTTGGCGCCGACCGCTTTGCGCCAGGCCTCGGTGTCCGGCGTGGGCGTGTTGCGCTCCTCGGCCTGCATCGGGTTCTTGCCCTTCAGGCTCGAAGGGAAGTTCGCCTCGACCCAGGTGCGGACCTCGCCCCGAAAGGCTTCCAGATCCGTCCCGCCAAAATCCGCCATGTGTGTTTTGTCCTTCGGTTCAAAATTTTCATTCGTCATCCCCGGGCTTGTCCCGGGGACCCAAGATCACCGCGTTTGCAGGCCTAATCCCCGCGTCGGTGATCATGGGTGGCAAGGACAAGCCCGGCCATGACGGCTTATGTTGAAGCTTATCCCTTCTGCGTCACCTCGGGCAGTCCGAGAATCCGCTTGGAGATGATGTTGAGCTGCACTTCCCAGGAGCCGCCGGCGATGGCGCCGGACTTGGAGCGCAGCATGGTCTTGATCGCGGCCACCTCGTTCTTGGTAAAGCCCTCGCCGCCCCAGCCCAGGCCTTGGGCGCCCAGCACCTCGACGGCCAGTTCGGCCTTCTCGATCCGCACCTTGGAGCCCACGTTCTTCAGCACCGATGAGGCCGCGTTCGGCCCCGAGTTGGAGCGGTTTTCCTCCGCGGCGCGCCGTCCGGTGAGTTGAAACGCGCGCTCCTCCATCAGGTGCTCCGTCAGACGGCGGCGCAGGTCCTGGTCGGCCAGCCGGCCGTCCGCCTCGATGCCCACATAGGTCCTAGCCAGGGCGTCCAGCGGCGGCCCCGGCAGGCTGCCGGGGGGCGGCCCGGAGCCCTGGCCGGCGCCGGAGATCCCCTGGCGTTCGTGCTGCAACAGTCGCTTGGCGATCGTCCAGCCGCCATTCAGCGGCCCCACCAGGTTTTCCTTGGGGACAACGGCGTCGGTGAAAAAAGTCTCGCAGAATGGCGTGGTGTCGTTGATCAGGCGGATCGGTCGGGCCTCGACGCCCGCCTGGTCCATGTCGATCATCAGGAAGCTGATGCCTTCATGCTTCTTCGAGGTGTCGGTGCGCACCAGACAGAAGCACCAGTCGGCGGTGTGGGCGCCAGACGTCCAGATTTTTTGGCCGCTCACGATGTAGTGGTCGCCCTTGTCCTCGGCGCGCGTGCTCAGGCTGGCCAGGTCAGACCCGGCGCCCGGCTCCGAGAACCCCTGGCACCACCGCCGCTCGGCCCGGGCGATCTTCGGGATCTGCTCTTGCTTCTGCGCCTCGGTGCCGTATTCCAGAAGCGTCGGGCCGAACATGATCACGCCCATGCCGCCGATCGGGTTGTAGGCGCCCGCCACCGCCAATTCCTCGCCCAGCACCTTGGCTTCGGCCCGGCTCAGGCCGCCGCCGCCATAGGCCTTGGGCCACGTCGGGACGCCCCATCCGGTCTCGCCCATGGCCTTGCGCCAGGCGTCCTGGTCCGCGGTCAGTTCGCGGCCCTCGGGCGGCGCGGTTCCCTTGAGCGCGGGCGGAAAATGCGCCGCCAGCCAGTCGCGGACCTCGGCCCGGAAGGTCTCTACTTCGGCTCCGAAATCGGCCATCGGTTGCACCCTCCACGATTTGGCTCGTCATCCCCGGCCTTGTGCCGGGGACCCATACGCGCCGGCTCCGAAGGCAAATCCCCGATGCTGGCGATCATGGGTGGCCGGGACAGGTCCGGCCATGACGTGCAGGTTGGCGTTTCTACGAACTCTGTGTCGTGTCCGGCAGGCCCAGGATCCGCTTGGAGACGATGTTGCTCTGCACTTCCTGGCTGCCGCCGAAGATGGTCCAGGCCTTGCCCGACAACCAGCTGCGCACCGCCTCGATCTCGTCTTTCTGGAAGGTGTCGCCCGACCAGCCCAGACCCTGGTTGCCCATGATCTCCAGCAGCAGCTCGGCGCGGGTCTGGCCGATCCAGGTGCCGGAGTTCTTCATGATCGAGGTGGCGGCCGACGGGTTGACGTTGCCCTTGGCCTCCTCGAAGGCGCGGGAGAGCGTGAGCGCGTGGGCGCGCGCGTTCATCTGGTGCTTCACCACACGGCTGCGCAGGTCGGAGTCGGCGATGCGGCCCTTGTCGTCGAGACCGACGTACTGTTTCGCCGCGTCGGCCACGG
>JANPKX010000310.1:0-9085 GCA_031426235.1 Alphaproteobacteria bacterium
TTGAGGAAGCGGCCTGAGTCGTCGCGGCTGATGCCGAAGGTGGTCTGGGTGAGGTCGTTGGTGCCGAACGAGAAGAACTCGGCGTATTCCGCCAGGTCGCCGGCCCGGATCGCCGCGCGGGGCAGTTCGACCATCGTGCCGACCATGTAATCGATTTCAACGCCACGCTCGGCGATGACCTGCCTGGCCGTGCGATCGGTCAGTTCGCGCAGGAACTTCATCTCCTCCCCCTTGGCGACCAGCGGATGCATGATCTCCGGGATCGGCGCCGGACGGCCGTCGGCCACGACCTCGCAGGCCGCCTCGATGATGGCGCGCACCTGCATTTCGTAGATCTCTGGATAGGAGACACCAAGCCGGCAGCCGCGATGGCCCAGCATGGGGTTCACCTCGTGCAGCTCCTGCGCCCGGCGCAGCAGCTTGGCGGCGTCCAGGCCCGTCGCCTCGGCCACGGCCTTCACGTCCTCCTCGGTGTGCGGCAGGAACTCGTGCAGCGGCGGGTCCAGCAGGCGGATGGTGACCGGCAGTCCCTCCATGATCTTGAACAACGCCACGAAGTCGTCGCGCTGCATGGGCAGGATCTTGTCCAGCGCCAGTTTGCGGCCCGCCACGTCGTCCGCCAGGATCATCTCGCGCACGGCGGCGATCCGGGCCGGGTCGAAGAACATGTGCTCGGTGCGGCAAAGGCCTATGCCCTCGGCGCCGAACTGGCGGGCCACCTGGGCGTCCAGCGCCGTCTCGGCATTGGCGCGCACCTTCAGCCGGCGGCCCTCGTCGGCCCAGGCCATCAGGTGGCCGAAGTCGCCGCTGAGCTCAGGCTCGATCATCTTGACCACGCCCTGGAGCACCTCGCCGGTCGAACCGTCGATGGTGATGGTGTCGTAGGCGCGGATCGACTTGCCCCGAGCGCGGAATTCACCGGCCCCCGTGTCGATGTGGATCTCGCCCGCGCCGGAGACGCAAGGCCGGCCCATGCCGCGGGCGACCACGGCGGCGTGGCTGGTCATGCCGCCCCGCGCCGTGACGATGCCGCGGGCGGCGTCCATGCCACGGATGTCCTCGGGGCTGGTCTCTTCGCGCACCAGGATCACGGCCTCGCCGGCGCTGCCGAGCTTCTCGGCTTCCTCGGCCGTGAAGACCACCTTGCCGGTCGCCGCGCCCGGTGAGGCGGGCAGGCCCGTGGCGATCACGTCGCGGGGGCTGGAGGGGTCGATGGTCGGGTGCAGCAGCTGGTCCAGCGACGAGGGATCCACCCGCATGACCGCCTCGGCCCGGGTGATCAGGCCCTCGTTGGCCAGATCCACTGCGACCTTGAGCGCCGCCTTGGCGGTGCGCTTGCCGTTGCGGGTCTGCAGCATGTAGAGCCGGCCCTGCTCGACCGTGAACTCGATGTCCTGCATGTCGCGGTAGTGGGTCTCCAGCCGCTCCACGACGCCCTTGAACTGGAGGAACACCTCCGGCAGCGCCTCCTCCATGGAGAGGTTCTTGTCGCCCATCTCCTCGCGCGCGATCTTCGTCAGCGGTTGAGGCGTGCGGATGCCGGCCACCACGTCCTCGCCCTGGGCGTTGATCAGGAACTCGCCGTAGAGCCGGTTTTCGCCGGTCGAAGGGTTGCGGGTGAAGGCCACGCCCGTGGCCGAGCCGTCGCCCATGTTGCCGAACACCATCGACTGGATGTTGACCGCCGTGCCCCAGCTTTCCGGGATGTCGTGCATGCGGCGATAGAACTTGGCCCGGTCGTTCATCCAGCTGGCGAACACCGCGCCGACCGCGCCCCAGAGCTGCGCCTGGGGGTCCTGCGGGAACGGCTGGCCTAGCTCACGCTCCACGGCCTCCCTGTATTCAGCGACGACGGCTTCCCAGTCCTCAGCGCTGAGACCCGTGTCGACGTAAATCTCCAGGCGATCCTTATGGTCGTCCAGGATCTCCTCGAACATGTGGTGGTCCAGGCCCAGCACCACGGCCGAGTACATCTGGATGAAACGGCGATAGCTGTCGAAGGCGAAGCGGCGGTCGCCGGACAGCTTCGCCAGGCCTTCGACGGTCTCGTCGTTCAGGCCCAGGTTCAGGACGGTGTCCATCATTCCCGGCATCGAGGCGCGCGCGCCCGAACGCACCGAGACCAGCAGCGGATTGGCCGCGTCGCCGAACCGCTTGCCGGTAATCGTCTCGACCGCCTTCAGCCCGTCGGCGACCTGCGCCTTGAGACCCTCGGGATAGGCGCGATCGTTCGAATAGTAGTGGACGCAGGCCTCGGTGGTGATCGTGAACCCCGGAGGGACGGGAAGCCCCAGCGACGACATCTCGGCCAGGTTCGCGCCCTTGCCGCCCAGCAGGTCCTTCATCGAGGCGTCGCCATCCGCGCCGCCGCCGCCGAAGGCATAGACCCAGCGCGTCTTCACCATCGTGTCGGCCATACTGCTCAAACCTCCGCTCATCCCCGCGAACGCGGGGAGCTAGCCCGTAACCTTGGAAAAATCCGCAACCTGCCCCATGGCGTCGCGCACCTTGACGAGCAGGCGCAGGCGGTTCTCCCGCTCTTCCGGTACATCGGAATTCACTAACACCTTGTCGAAGAACGCATCGACCGGCGCCCGGAGCGTCGAAAGCTGGCGCATGGCGCCGGCGAAATCCTCGGCGTTCAGCGCCGTATCGAGCTTCGTATCGACAGCGTCAACGGCGGCGATCAGCGTCAGTTCCTCCGCCGAGGCGGCCGACATGCGCACCGCGGCGCCGGTCGGCAGCGGCGCCTTCTTTTCTTCGGCCCGCAGGATGTTCACGGCGCGCTTGTAGCCGGCCAGCAGGTTGGCTCCGTCCTCGGTCTTGAGGAAAGCGTCCAGCGCCGTCACCCGCGCGACGATCCGCACCAGGTCGTCGTCGCCGAGGGCGAAGATGGCAGCGACCAGATCGTGCCGCTGGCCGCGGTCGCGCAACCAGACTTCCAGGCGATCGGCGAAGAAGCTCAACACCTCTTCGACGACCTCGTCGTACGGCCGGAACGCGAAAAGCACGTCGCCGTCGGGTTTCTCGCGCTCCAGGCGGTCGAACACCAGGTCGACTTCCTGGTCCATGGCCACGACCTGCGGCGCACCGTCCAGCAGCGCCTCGTCGAACTCCCGCAGATAGGTGTCGAACTCGCGGCTCTTGGCTCGGCCGCGCGCGCCCAAATGGGCCGAGACCTTGGGGGTCGTCACCCACAGCGCCCGACCCGGATCGACGAAGCAGCGGAGCGAACGGTACCAGTCGGCGACCAGGGTCCGCACTGGGATGCGCAACTCCGAGCCCAGCACAATCCTGATGATACCCAGGGCCGAGCGCCGCAGGGCGAACGGATCGCGCGAGCCCGTCGGCTTCTCCCCGATGGCGAAAAATCCGATCAGGGTGTCCAGCTTGTCGGCAAGGGCCACCGCCATGGTCACGGGACGGTCGGGCGCCTCGTCGCTGGGGCCGGCCGGTCGGTAGTGATCGCGGATGGCCTCCGCCACCAGGGGGCTTAGGCCCTCGGCCTGGGCGTAGTAGCCGCCCATGACACCCTGCAGCTCCGGGAACTCGCCGACGACGCCGGATCCGAGGTCCGCCTTGGCCAGTCTTGCCGCCTGAACGGCCTTGGCCGGGTCGGCGCCGATTCGGGGCGCCAGGGCGCCAGCCAGCATCTCCAGCCGCTCAACGCGCTCGTACATGGCGCCCAGCTTGGCGTGGAAGGTGACGCCCTTCAGCTTCTCGAGCCGGTCTTCCAGCCGGGTTTTCTTGTCCTCTTCCCAGAAGAACCGCGCATCGCTAAGCCGCGCCGACAGCACCTTGGCGTTGCCTCGCGCGATGGTGGCCCCGCCATCCTTGGCGTCGATGTTGGCCACGGTGACGAAGTGCGGCGCGAGCTTGCCTGTGCGCGGATCGCGGACCGCAAAGAACCGCTGGTGCACCCGCATCGAGGTGCGGATCACCTCGGGCGGCAGGTCGAGGAACACCGGGTCCATGTCGCCCAGCACCGGAACCGGCCACTCGACCAGGCCGGCGACCTCGTCCAGCAGACCCTGGTCCTCGACGAGCTCCAGGTTGCGGGCGAAGCAGAGCGTCTTGGCGGCCTCCAGGATGCGCTCGCGACGCTCTTCCACGTCCAGAACCACGTAGTGCTTGCCAAGCTTCTCGGCGTAGGCGTCGAAGTCGCGCACCGTGAACGGCTGGCCCGAGCCCATGAACCGGTGGCCCTCGGTCGTATTTCCACTGGGGATGCCGTCGACGTCGAAGGGCACGACCTCGCCATCGAACACGCACAGGATCCGACGCAGCGGCCGGACCCAGCGCAGACTGCTGACCCCCGAGACCATCGACTTCGGCCAGGGGAAGTCGCGCACGATGGACTGCACCATCTCTGCGACGATCTCCGGCGTGGGCCGGCCAGGCTTGTGGACATGGGCGAACCAGACGCCGTCGCGTTCGCTCAGGTCAGCCTTCTGCAGGCCTGACTTACGCAGGAAGCCCTCAAGAGCCTGCTCCGGCGCATTGGTCCGGGGGCCCTTCAGGTCCTCGTGGCGATCGGGCTGGGCCTGCGGCAGCCCCTCGGCGACCAGGGTCAACCGCCGTGATCCCGCGAAGGTCTTCAAGGCCTCCGGCAGCAAGCCCTGCGCCGCCAGCCGCTCGCGCGCCATCCGCTCCAGATCGCGCGCGGCGTTCGCCTGCATGCGCGCCGGGATTTCTTCGGACAGGAGTTCGAGGAGAAGCTGGGGCATCCTACTCTCCCTTCCTCCTCGATGGAGGAAGGGCCGGGGATGGTGGTGTGCGCAGCGCGGTGGCGCTTGAAGCGCCGTTTGGCGCCGGCGCCCACTCGCGCCCTCCGTCTTCCTCAGAGCCCTCACCACCACCCAACCCTCCCCCATCGAGGGGGAGGGCTAGAGCGGTCCGCACTTCGTCGACACAGGCTGTGGCGTCGTCCTCGACCTGATGATTGGTGAAACGCATCACACGGTAGCCCTGGCTCTGCAGCCATAACGACCGCTCGCCGTCGCGCAGCGCCACCTCGTCGAGCCGTTCATGCACGCCGCCATCCACCTCGATCACCAGCCTTCGACCGTGCGATGCGAAATCGACGATGTACGGACCAATAGGCGCCTGCCTTCGAATTTTGGCGTTCAGTTTACGAAGCTCGGTCCAAAGCCGCTGCTCCGCCCACGTCATACGTCGGCGGAGACTTTTTGCCCGCGTGGTCACAGCTGGGGCGATGCCCACGTTCTCGAACATCACCGGTTCCCGCCCTGGCTCTCCACCCAGGCCTCCGCGCACATCTTGCAGAGGTCGCGGATGCGGCCGATGTAGCTCTGCCGTTCGGCGACGGCGATGGCGCCGCGGGCGTCCATGATGTTGAACAGGTGGCTGGCCTTCAGCACATGGTCGTAGGCGGGAAGCGCCAGCGCCTGACCCTGACGGCCCTTCATGGCCAGGATGCGCGGTACCTCCCGCTCCATGTCCTCGAACTGGCGCTTGGCGGTCTCCACGTCGGCGACCTCCAGCTCGTAGGCCGAGAATTGCTGCTCGTTGGGCAGGTAGATGTCGCCGTAGGTGGACTGGTCGTTGAACCTCAGGTCGTAGACGTTGTCCTTGTCCTGCAGGTACAGGCTGAGCCGCTCCAGTCCGATGGTCAGTTCACCGGCCACGGGGAACACGTCCAGCCCGCCGACCTGCTGGAAATAGGTGAACTGGGTGATCTCCATCCCGTCACACCAGACCTCCCAGCCCAGACCCCAGGCGCCGACCGTCGGGTTCTCCCAGTCGTCTTCGACAAAGCGGATGTCGTGCAGGCGCGGGTCGATGCCGATCGCCTCCAGGCAACCCAGGTAGAGCTCCTGCAGGTTCTCCGGGTTCGGCTTCAGGATCACCTGGTACTGGTGGTGCTGGTGCAGCCGGTTGGGGTTTTCGCCGTAGCGGCCGTCGGCCGGCCGACGCGAGGGCTGCACATAGGCCACTTTCCAGGGTTTTGGCCCCAGCGTGCGCAGCACGGTCATCGGCGACAACGTGCCCGCGCCGATCTCGACGTCATAGGGCTGAAGAATCGCACAGCCCTGCCGGCTCCAATAGTCATGGAGTTTCAGGATAAGGCCCTGAAATGACAATGGTTGTTCCGACATGGGAAGGCGTTTGTTCGCGGCCGCAAAAAAGTCGGCGGACCATAGGGCCCGCCGACCTTGGCTTCAACTCTCGAAAGATCGAGACGGACGGGTCAGTTGCCCTTTGCCGACGAGCGCTTGCCCGCGCGAGACATCGGCATGCCGTACTTCGCCCGGTTCTCGGCGGTGTCGGGAACCGGCCCGTTGGTCAGGGTCGTGGTGGTGACACTGACGTCGGCGGTCGCGCTGGTCACGCTGCTGGCCGACGGTGAGGCCGATGCGTCCTGGTCGGTGGTGGCCGGCGACGCTTCTGTCGGCCCCTCTGACGGCACGGGAGCGCCCGTGCCCTCGCGCATCTTGCCGTCCTGCATGCTGCCGTGCGGCATCTTGCCGTCGTGCATCTTGCCGTCTGGCATGTCGCCATGCGGCATCTTGCCGTCCTGCATCTTGCCGTCCGACGGCATCGGCATCGGCATGTCCTTCGGCATCGACGCGGGCGGCATATTGGTCTGCTGAGCCTGCGCCGCACCGCCCGCGAGGGCGAGCGCGGCAGCGGTGGCCGCGAGGTGACTGAGCTTCATCGTTCGACTCCCTTCAGGCTTGGCGGGTGTCCGCCATGGCCTCAATGTGTCGACAGAGTACGGCTCAGCCCCGCCTTGGTTCCCACTCAGGACTTGGCAGGCGTGGCCTCGGACGCCGCAGGCTCGGCTGTGCCGCCGGCTCCGGCCACCAGCACCTTGTCGACGATCTGGAGAAGGCCGCTGCCGGTCTGGACGTCCGCCTGGACGATCGTCGCGCCGTCGACCTTCAGGGCCCCGGCCTCGTCGCTGCCGTCCAGCAGGATGGTGTCGCCCGCGCCAGACGGGATCGGCCCCTTGGCGCCCTTGATCTTCGCTGAGGTGACCGGCGCGTTGACGATGTGGTGCAGCACAAAGCGCTGCATCGCGGCCTTGTCCGACTTCAGCTTGGCCAGGTCGGCGGCTGGCAGCGCCGCGAAGGCGGCATCGGTAGGCGCGAAGACCGTGAGGTTCTTGTTGGTCTTCAGCAGGCCCGCCAGGTTCGTGGCGTCTATGCCGCCCACGAACGTCGTGAACTGGCCGCTGAGCTTGAGCGTGTCGACCAGATCGCCTTGCACGACCACCGGCTTGGCCATTGCGGCGGGCGCAGGCGCGGCGGCGGGGGCTTGAGCCTGGACGAACGTAGGGCTCACCAGGACAGCGGCAAGGGCGACAACGGGGAAGAGACGGTTCAGCGACATGGACAATCCTCGTGGGCTTTGGCGGCGAAGACCACGCCCGGAAAGCGGCGCGGGAACGTGCGGCAGGGTCCCGTCTGTCGGGAGGTGTGAGGCTAAGCGACGAAAACGCCGGATTTACGACGACGGCGAGGCGCGTCAAGGGCGTGACGACAACCCCCGACGACGTTTTCTGATCAAAACGACAGCACTTGCGAGGCTCGATGCTTAAAAGTCAGGCGCCGCAGCGGTCTTTCAGGGATCGGTAACACCAGTGGGCCGCTCGTTTGTGCGCCGCGACATAGCGTTCGGGCGACCGCTGCCGTGGGGATCGTCCGGCGCCGGTCTTCGACGAACGAGAGGGGTTGGCCCACCCTCAGGGCCGGACGCGGGAGCGAGTGGATGAAACTCATCATGGCGATCGTCAAACCGTTCAAGCTGGACGACGTGCGCGAAGCGCTCGTGAGCGCCGGCGTTGAAGGTCTGACGATTTCGGAGGTCAAGGGCTATGGCCGGCAGAAGGGCCAGACCGAGATCTATCGGGGGGCGGAGTATCAGATCAACTTCCTGCCCAAGGTGAAGCTGGAGGCGGTCGTCGACGACGCCGCAGCGGGCAAGGCGGTCGAGGCCATCAAGGCCGCCGCCGCCACCGGCAAGATCGGTGATGGAAAGATTTTCGTCCTCGACGTCTCGGAAGCTGTGCGCATCCGGACGGGCGAGACCGGCGCAGCGGCGCTGTAGGCGATCGAACAAGGGGATATGTTCATGAAAGTGTTCGGAAAAACGCGGATGGCCGGGCTGATGCTCGCCGCCGCCATGGCCGTGGGGCCGCTTGCGGCGCCGGCCTTCGCCCAGGAGGCTGCGGCGCCTGCTGCTGCAGCGCCTGCCCCGGAGGCCGCCGCGCCGGTCGCCGCGGCCCCAGCCGAAGCGGTCGCGGCCCCAGCGGCTGAGCCCGCCGCGCCCGCTGCGCCGGCCCAGACCGTCGACAAGGGCGACACCACCTGGATGATGATCTCGTCGGTCCTGGTGCTGCTGATGATCGTGCCGGGCCTGGCGCTCTTCTACGGCGGCCTCGTGCGGCAGAAGAACATGCTCAGCATGCTGATGCAGACCTCCACGGTGGCGGTGATCGGCATGATGGCCTGGGTTGTCTACGGCTACAGCCTGGCGTTCACAGATGGCGGCGGGCTCGACACCTTCATCGGCGGCCTCTCGCGGCTGTTCCTCCAGGGTGTCACCCCCGCCTCTAACGTGGCCACCTTCTCGACGGGCATCTACATTCCCGAACTGACCTTCATCGCCTTCCAGATGACCTTCGCGGCCATCACCGCCTGCCTCGTGCTGGGCGGCGTGGCGGAGCGGATGAAGTTCGGGGCCGTAGTCCTGTTCGCGGTGCTCTGGCCGCTGCTGTCCTACTACCCGATGGCGCACATGGTGTGGTGGTGGCCGGGTCCGGACGGCATCGCGACCGCCCCGACGGCGCCGATCAAGGCGGGACTGCTCTGGGGCTGGGGCGCCCTGGACTTCGCTGGCGGCACTGTGGTGCACATCAATGCCGGCGTCGCCGCACTGATGGGCGCCCTGATCCTGGGCCCCCGCAAGGGTTTCCGCGCCGAGCCGATGCAGCCGCACTCCCTGACCCTGACCCTGGTGGGCGCTGGCCTGCTGTGGGTGGGCTGGTTCGGCTTCAACGCCGGCTCCAACCTCGAGGCCAACGGCTACGCCGCCCTGGCCCTGGTCAACACCTTCATCG
>JANPKX010000311.1:0-2873 GCA_031426235.1 Alphaproteobacteria bacterium
GTAGGCCGCCCCTCCTGCCGCGACCAGCGCGCAGAAGAGGAACCATGCACTATCCCCGGTCATCGAGCATTTTGGTCGTCGCCGTCAGCCTCATTGCCAAGCTCCCATACCTGGATCGCAGGCTATTCTAAGCGTCAACGTCTGCAACCCACCCCTCTCAACCCTTTACCGCGTCCGCTTGGCGGCGGGCACCGCCTCCCGCGCTTTCCAGCATCCGCATCGCCCCCGCGCGGTGCTTGGGCTTCAGCAGGGTCAGCCGCCCGCTGCCGAGCGTCTTCCTGCCCAGCGGCGACCGACTCTCTCGCGGCGCACCCGCCGGCCTGCGGCCCGCCCTCGCATCGGAGGGCGGCGCCTAGGCAGCGCGCTCTAGCGCCTCATGCTCAGCCTCGGGAGCCTCAGGCGTTGCCGTCGGCGGCTTCCTCAGCCCACGGATCACGGTGCGCGCTGACCACCGCGCGGCGGCCTTGCTGAAGGCCCAGCCCGATTTCACGGGTTGTCCATCCGCCTCCACGGCCCACCGCCAAAGGCACAGGTAGGTAAGGTGTAAACTGTAAGTCGCGTGCACGTTTCGTCCGCCCTTCTGCAAGCGGCCGGTTATCGCGCGGTCAACCTGAACAGCCGCTAACTGCGCCGCAGATTTTTCCTGGACGGGGCGCTCCGCCCAAAGAGTTACTCAGACGCCGACGCCGGATTACGTCGACACGTCACAGGACGCTGTGGACGCTTTGCCGCATAACTCGACGTGATTTCGTGTCTCAGCCGGGAAACCGCTGGCGCCTGCCGACCCATCGCCCATATGAGGGTCATAACGCCCTCCCTCCCCAGGCGCATGGATCAGTTCGAACACTACATCACGGCCTTCGGGCCACTTGCGATCTTGCTCGGCGCTGCCCTCGAGGGGCAGACGGCGGTGATTGCGGGGGGCGTGCTGGCGCACAAGGGCTTGATCCCCTGGCCGGTCGCGTTCGGCGCGGCGGCGTTCGGCTCCTGGGTGGTCGATCATCTGCTGTTCGTGCTCGGTCGGTCGTTTCGGATGAGTCGGTTCGTTCGCCGCATGGCCGCGAAGCGCGCGTTTGGGCGCGCGATGGCGCTCATCGAGCGCTACCCGGTGATCTTCATCCTGAGTTTTCGCTTCCTGTTCGGCCTGCGCGCCGTGGGACCTGTCGCGGTGGGCGTCTGCGACGTCTCGACGATGAAGTTCACGCTGCTGAACATCGCCGGCGCCCTGCTTTGGGCGGGCGTCTTCACGGGTCTCGGCTATGCGTTCGGCCCTGCGGTGGTGAGCGCTCTGGAGGCGCTGGCGCCCCACGCCCTGCCGATCGCGGTGGCGAGCGCCGGCGTTGTGGTCGTCGCGCTGGTGCTGTGGCGTTGGCGGGTCTGGGTGACGCAGGAGCGGACAGCGCCCTGAAAGCTACCAGACGCCCACGTTGGGCATCGAGGCCCACGGCTCGGCCGGCGCCAGGGCGGGGCCCGCCTGAAGCAGTTCTACCGAGATGTTGTCCGGCGAGCGGATGAAGGCCATGCGGCCGTCCCGCGGCGGCCGGTTGATAACGACGCCGCCGTCCTTAAGGCGCTGACATGCCGCATAGATGTCGTCGACGGCGTAGGCCAGGTGACCGAAGTTGCGCCCGCCCTGATAGGCTTCGGGGTCCCAGTTGTAGGTCAGTTCCACGGTCGGGGCGCGGGCCTCGCGCGCCGCCGCTTCGTCGCCGGGCGCGCAGAGGAAAACGAGGGTGAAGCGTCCCGCCTCGTTCTCCACCCTGGATACTTCCTTAAGGCCGAGCTTGTCACAATAGAACGCCAGCGAGGCGTCGAGGTCGGTCACGCGGACCATGGTGTGGAGATATCTCACTGTCGACTGTTCCCTTACCGCGTAAAAGGCCGTGGCGGATGAGCACGAAGCGCTCGACACTGCAGGGTTGCAGCTGGCGAGCGCCGGACCCGATTAGACGCGGGCTTCAGCGTGACCGCAAATTCATTTGCGCTGGTGTAGCGGCGGCATCACAAGCGGGGCAAGCCGCGCGAAGTCGGCGATCGGATGTAACGCGCAACGTGACATCCGCGAACGGGACCGGGGATGAAATTCAATGCGCCTGAAGCCGCAGTACGTCTTCATCATCGTTTTGCTTGGCGTGCTCGTCCTGCTCTTCGGGACGGCAACCCTTTTCGGCGGCGGGTCGAAGACGGCTGCGGCCAAGCCGACCCCGGCTCCCGGCCCCCCCTCGGTTCAGGTCCGCCTGACGCCGCCGGCGGTGCGTGAGGTCGAGGTGGTCATGCGCGGTCGCACCGAGGCGGCCAGGAGCGTCGTCGTCCGATCCGAGACGGCCGGGGTCGTGGTCGCCGCCCCAGCCACCGAGGGCAGCGTGGTCCGCCAGGGCCAGGTGCTGTGCCGCCTGTCGGTCGACGCCCGTCAAGCCAGCCTCGACCAGGCTCGCGCGACCATGAAGTCGCGGCAGCTCCAGCGCGAAGCCGCCGCGCAGCTGGCCGCCAAGGGATACCGCTCCCAGACCCAGGTGCTGGAGGCCCAGGCCAACCTGGACGCCGCGTCCGCCGCCGTCCGCGCCGCCGAGGTGCTGCTGCGCCAGGTCGAGATCCGCGCGCCCTTCAACGGCATCTTCGACCGGCGCGACGCCGAGATCGGGACCTATCTGTCGCCGGGTCAGCCGTGCGGCACGATGCTTGAGCTCAATCCCCTGCTGCTGGTGGGCGATGCCCCGGAAACGGACGCCGCCAAGCTGCGGGTGGGGGCCCCCGCCCAGGCCAGGCTGGTGTCCGGCCAGGTGCTGAATGGCCGCGTGCGCTACGTCGCCCACGACGCCGATCCGCAGACGCGCACCTACCATGTGGAGGTGGCGGTCCCGAACCCCTCGCTC
>JANPKX010000312.1:0-2613 GCA_031426235.1 Alphaproteobacteria bacterium
GCCCCGTTGCAGGGTCTTTTCCAGAAGCTCGGGCAGGACGTCGTCCAGGCCCGTCCGCTCCAGGTGGTAGAACCAGACCTCGCACGCCTCAGCCATCGCCGGGCTCCAGGCGCGCGATCAGGCCTTCGAGGGCCGTGGCGACGGCGGCGACCTCGGTCAGCATGGCCAGGTGGTTGAGCGGAAGCCGCACGACGGGCCAGCCCCTGAGGCCCGCGAGCCGGGCCTCCTCGTTGTAGGCCCCGCTGAGCTGCAGGTAGGCCGCGGGCGCGGTGAGCCCGGCCGCCGGCGCGGCCTCCTCGAAGTAGGCCAACGGCAGTCCGTCCAGTTCGTCGGTGAGGGCCGTGCGCAGGTCAGGGTCCGGCAGCAGCCGTTCGAGCGCGCCCGGCGGCCACCAGGCGTCCCAGCTGGGCAGGACGCCGAAGCGGGCGCCGGAGCGCAGGCTGGCCGCGAGCTCGGGCGGCGCGGTGTCGAACCAGCTTCGCCCGGGATGCGGCAGGATCGCGTCGGCGAAGACGAGCGCCGAGACGGCATCCGACGCGGACGCCAGAGCCGGCATCAACGCCCCCGCGCCGCTGTGGGCGACGATCACGGCGGGGCGGCTGTCCAGCGTCTCGGACATCGCGGTGGCCAGCGCCCGATAATAGTCGCTGTCGATCGCCGGAAGCCGCGTCCAGGCCGGCGCGTGCGCCTCATGCCCCCGTCGACGCAGGTCCTCGGCGACGGCCTGCCAGGTCAGCGGACCCAGCAGCGGGCTGTGCAGCAGGACGATGCGGCTGGGCAGCGGATCAGCCCTCGTACTTGTCCGCCACCATGCGGTTCAGCAGGCGGACGCCATAGCCGACCGCGCCGTCGGGAATGGTCGCCACGCTGGATGGCTTCTTCCAGGCGGTGGAGGCGATGTCGAGGTGGGCCCAGGGCACGCCGTTGACGTAGCGCTGGAGGAACAGGGCTGCCGTGATCGAGCCGCCGGGGCGGCCGCCGGTGTTCTTCATATCGGCGATCATGCTGTCGATCTGCTTCTCGTAGGCGGCCGGCAGCGGCAGGCGCCACAGGCCCTCATCCTCCGCGGCGGCGGCGGTCAACAGGTTCCCGGCGAGCTCGTCGTTGTTGGAGAAGCAGCCCGCATAGTCATTGCCGAGGGCGATGATGATCGCGCCGGTCAGAGTGGCCAGATCCACCATGAACTTCGGCTTGAACCGGTCCTGGCAGTACCAGAGCGCGTCGGCCAGAACGAGGCGGCCCTCGGCGTCGGTGTTGACCACCTCGATCGTCTGGCCGGACATCGAGGTCAGGACATCGCCGGGGCGGTAGCTGTTCCCGTCCGGCATGTTTTCCACGAGGCCCAGGATGCCGATGGCGTTCACCTTGGCCTTGCGGCCGGCCAGGGCGTGCATGAGCCCGGCCACGGTGCCGGCGCCACCCATGTCCCACTTCATGTCTTCCATGTTCTCGGCGGGCTTGATCGAGATGCCGCCGGTGTCGAAGCAGACGCCCTTGCCGACGAAGGCGATGGGCTGGGCGGACTTGTCGTCCGCGCCGTACCATTTGATCACCGCCAGCTGGCTCTCGCGGATGCTGCCCTGCCCTACGGCCAGCAGCGAGCCCATGCCCAGCTTGATCATCTCGGGCTCGCCCAGGATCTCGACCTCCAGGCCCAGGCGCTCCAGCGCCTTGACCCGGTTGGCGAACTCGACCGGGAACAGCACGTTCGGCGGCTCGGAAACCAGGTCGCGGGTAAAGCTGATGCCCGCGGCCAAGGCCGCCAGGGCCCCGAACGCGCTCAAGGCCGCTTCGGGATCGGCGGCGGTGATCTCAGCGTGGGTGATCGAAGACTTCTTCTCGGGCTTTTCCTTGGTGCGGTACTTGTCGAACCGGTAGCTGGCCAGACGCAGGCCGAAGGCGGCGTGGATCGAAAGCTCCACGGCGCCTGAAATCTCGATCCGCAGGGTCTCGAGCCCCGAGGTCTTCACGGCGTTGTAGCCGGCGGCGGCGGCCTGCTCGGCGCCGAGGGCGTCGAAGCCGTCCCGCTTGCCGGCGCCGACCAGGACCAGCCGCGCGGCGCCCATGCCCTGGGGCGCGAGGATGTCCAGCGTCTGGCCCTTGGCCCCGGTGAACCGGCTGGCGGAGACCGCCTGGGCCAGGACGCCGTCATAGGCGTCGCCCTCAAAAACCACGCGGGCCACGGCGGACTTCGCGGAGGGAGCCGCATCGGCGGCGACGAACTGGATATCCATCGGTTGCATCTCTCAGGCTGGTTGCGCGCTCTCACGGCTCAGTTGTGCGGCGCGGCGACGCATGGTTTAGAACAGACCCGCGGCCACGGCGCGCCAAAATCTCCGGACTAGCCGTTTTTGCCCAGATGCGCCTGATCGACCGTTATCTCTTCCGACAGCTGCTTGGACCGGTTGTCCTCTCGACACTGGCGCTGACCGGTGTGGCCCTGCTCAGCCAGAGCCTGGCCGGCCTGGACCTGATCGTGAACCAGCGCCAGAGCGCCCTGGTGTTCCTGAAGGTCACGCTGCTCTACATGCCGCAGCTGATCAACCTGATCCTGCCGATCGCCGTGTTCGTCGCCGCCCTGGTGTCGCTCAACCGGCTGCATACCGAACAGGA
>JANPKX010000313.1:0-3523 GCA_031426235.1 Alphaproteobacteria bacterium
AGCCAGCCCTGGGTGTCGCCGACCAGCAGCGCCAGATCCTTGGTCATGGAGCCGCTCTCGACCGTCGCGACGCATACCTTCTCGAGGGTGGTGCAGAAGTGCTCCAGCTCGGCGTTGCCGTCGAGCTTGGCGCGGTGCTTCAGCCCTTGGGTCCAGGCAAAAATCGAGGCGATCGAGTTCGTCGAGGTGCTCTCGCCCTTCTGATGCTGGCGGAAGTGGCGGGTGACGGTGCCGTGTGCGGCCTCGGCCTCCATGACCTTGCCGTCCGGGGTAATCAGCACCGAGGTCATGAGGCCCAGCGAGCCGAAACCCTGGGCGACCTGGTCGGACTGGACGTCACCGTCGTAGTTCTTGCAGGCCCAGATGAAGTCGCCGTTCCACTTCAGTGACGAGGCGACCATGTCGTCGATCAGGCGATGCTCGTAGACCAAGCCGGCCGCCTTGAACTGGTCGACGTATTCGGCCTGGTAGATCTCTTCGAAGATATCCTTGAAGCGCCCATCGTAGGCCTTGAGGATGGTATTCTTGGTGGAGAGATAGAGCGGATACTTGCGCTGCAGGGCGTAGTTGAAGCACGCCTTGGCGAAATCGCGGATCGACGCCTCGACGTTGTACATGGCCATGGCCACGCCCGCCGACTTGAAGTCATAGACCTCATGCTCGATCACCTTGCCGTCGGCGCCTTCGAACCGGATCGTCAGCTTGCCGGGACCGGGCACCACGAAGTCGGTGGCCCGGTACTGGTCGCCGAACGCGTGGCGACCGATGATGATCGGCTTGGTCCAGCCGGGAATCAGGCGCGGGACGTTCTTGCAGATGATGGGCTCGCGGAACACCACGCCATCCAGGATGTTGCGGATCGTGCCGTTCGGCGACTTCCACATCTTCTGGAGGGTGTATTCCTTCACCCGGGCTTCATCCGGCGTGATGGTGGCGCACTTGATGCCGACGCCATGCCTCTTGATGGCGTTGGCCGCGTCGATCGTCACCTGGTCGTCGGTGGCGTCGCGGTTCTCCATCCCAAGGTCGTAGTACTCGATCTCGAGGTCCAGGAAGGGGAAGATCAGCTTATCCTTGATCCACTTCCAGATGATCCGGGTCATCTCGTCCCCATCGAGGTCGACGACGGGATTGGCGACTTTGATCTTGGCCATGAGGGGGCGGGCGCTCCGGAGCGGAAGTTACTTTGGCGTCCGTATTAGCCGCCTGCCGTCACAACGCAAAGGCCGAGACGCGACGATGAACAGGTTCCGCGGGGACGAGCCGCCGGGCGCCGGGGCCACTTGCGGCGGGGGGTTGCCATCTGCGGCCTAGGCTTCTCTAACCGCGGCATGGCCGACGCCGCTTCCGACACGCCCGTGATCATCCTGGATCGCCCGCAACTGGCCGAGAACATCGGCTCGGTGGCGCGGGTGATGGCGAACTTTGGGCTGAGCGAATTGAGGCTTGTAAACCCCAAGCACGGTTGGCCGCAGGAGCGGGCCTGGGCGCTGGCGTCCGGGGCCGAGTGGCCACTGAACGGGGCCCAGGTCTTTGAGACCGTTTCCGACGCGATCGCCGACCTGCAAGGCGTGTTCGCCACCACCGCGCGTCCGCGCGAGCTCCAGCTGCCGATCCTGACGCCGCGCACCGCGGCCAACGACCTGCATGCGGCCGTGGAGGCAGGGCAGCGCGTCGGCCTGCTGTTCGGCGGCGAGCGGGCTGGGTTGGAGACCGCCGACATCGCGCTGTGCCAGGCGGTGGTGACGATCCCCATCGACCCGCGGTTCCGCTCGCTGAACCTGGCTCAGGCGGTGGCGATCAACGCCTATGAGTGGCGCACGCGGGTCTCGGACGCCCCGCCGGCGGTGTTCCGCGAACTGTCGCCGCCGGCCGATGGGGCCGCAATGTTGGGCCTCTACGAGCATTTCGAGCGGGAGCTGGACGCCGCCGGCTTCTTCCATCCGCCGGACAAGCGGCCGTCGATGGTCCAGAACCTGCGCTCGGCCCTGGCCAAGGCGCGGATGTCGGATCAGGAGGTCCGCACGTTCCGCGGCGTCGTGACCGCGCTCTCGCGAGGCCGTGGGCGAGTGCTGGCGAAGCTGGCGGCTCGGAAGGCCGGTGACTCGGAGTGAGGCGTCGATGAGCCTGCGCGCCCTGCTTGACGGCCTGGCGATCCCGATCGTGCAGGCGCCCATGGTGGGCGCCTCGTCCCAGGCCCTGGCCACGGCGGTGACGACGGCGGGCGGGCTGGGGTCGCTGGCGGCCGGCGCGCTGGAGCCCGCGGAGATCACCCCCGCCGTCGCGGCGATTGCTGCGGCGTCAAACGGCGCGCCCTTCAGTGTCAACCTGTTGATGGCGTCGGCGGATAGCCCCGATCCGGCGGTGGTCGAACGCGCTTTGGAGCGCCTGGCGCCCTGGTACGCCGAGCGCGGCCTGGATCTGCCTGCGGCGCCTAACACCTATGCGCCCGATTTCGAGGCCCAGCGCGCGGCCCTCACGGCCTGCGCCCCGCCCATCGCCTCGTTCACCTTCGGCCTTCTGTCGCCGCAGCAGGTCTCGGCGCTTCAGCGCGCCGGCAGCTACGTTGTGGGGACCGCTACGACGGTGGCCGAGGCGCGGGCCTGGGCGCAGGCCGGCGCCGACGGCATCTGCGCCCAGGGCTTTGAGGCCGGCGGCCATCGTGGTCACTTCCTGGATGAGCCGGAGGCCAGCCTCGTGGGAACCCTGGCCCTCGTCGCCACGATCCGGGCTGCGGTGGATCTGCCGGTGATCGCTGCGGGCGGGATCATGGACGGATACGGCATCGCCGCGATGTTGAGTCTCGGCGCCTCCGCCGCGCAGATGGGCACCGCCTTTCTGCTGGCTGACGAGGCGGTGACCTCAACGCCCTGGCGGCGTGCCACCGAGGCGGCGGGAGACGACTCAACGCGGCTGACGCGGGCGTTCACGGGCCGTCACGCCCGCGGCATCGAGAACCGGTACATGCGGGTCATGCGTGCGGCTGAGGATGAGGTCCCGGCCTATCCTGTGCAGAACCGGCTGACCCAGCCCTTGCGCGCCGCCGCCACCCGGGCCGACGATCCGGAGGTGGTCTCGCTCTGGGCCGGGCAGGGGGTGGCGCTGGCGCGGCGCGGCCGGGCCGAGGACATGATGCATCGCTGGTGGGCCGAGGCGGGACAGGCCGCGGCGGCGCTGGCGGCGCGAACAGGACGAGGACACGCCAGATGACCGACCTGAGGACCGCGGCCCGCCAGGCCTTCATCTACACCCTGCCGATGGTGGAGATCGCGACGACCCGCCAGAGGACCCACGCCCTCGGCCACCGGATGGGCGTGTTCAGCCACGTCCGGAACCTGGCCAATCATCGCCACCGCGCGGTGACCATGCCCAACAACGACACCCTCTATTCAACCGCGCAGGTCGACCTGACCGCGGGGCCGGTCACCATCAGCCTGCCGCAGACCGGAGAGCGCTATGTCTCGCTGGCTCTGATGGACGCCTACAGCAACAACTTCGCCATCCTGGGCACGCGCACAACCGG
>JANPKX010000314.1:0-5912 GCA_031426235.1 Alphaproteobacteria bacterium
AGAACGCGGACGTAGTAAAACGCGCGCAGCTTCGGATTGGAAGTGGGATCGCTCCAGACCCTGCGCCGTTCCAGGTCGCCGCCTCGGGAGTCGGGCTCGCAGGTCGCCATGTTCACGCCCGCGCGGTTGGCGTGGCGCCCGCTCGCACCCGTCTTGCAAAGAGCCGCCCCTGACCGTTATGCATTGTCACTACATAACGGTCAGGGGCCGACCGATGGCGGAAGCGCTGGGGCGCATCGTAGCGTGCGGATTACTCACCGGGATTTCCCTGGGCGCAAAAGAGGCGCGCGCAGACGGGGCGCCTGTATCGGTCGAAGCGGTGACGGTGACGTCGCGCCAACGCGAAGAAAGCCTGCAGAAAATCCCGGTCGCCGTGTCCGTCGTTACGGGGGAAGCCCTCGACAAGACCTATACGGTAAACACCCAGTCGCTGGCCCAGCTGGTTCCAAGCCTCAATTACAACTCGGCGAACCCACGGAACACCGCCTTCACGATCCGGGGCCTCGGCTCGAACACGCTCTCGGTCAGCGCCGCCAACGACGGCATCGAAGCTGGCGTGGGCTTCTACGTCGACGGCGTCTACCACGGCCGCCCCGCGACCGCGGCTTTCGACTTCACCGATATCGCCCGCATCGAGGTGCTTCGCGGACCACAGGGGACGCTGTTCGGCAAGAATACGACCGGCGGCGCCATCAACATCATCAGCCGCGCCCCGACCTTCGAGCCGGAGGCCAACGCCGAGGTCTCCTACGGCGAACACAGCTTCATTCAGGCCAAGACGAGCGTCTCCGGCCAGCTCATGGACAAGATCGCTGGCCGTCTGTCAGCGCAGATCACGACGCGCGACGGCTTCGTTCGCAATGTGGTGACCGGCCGTAAGCTCAACGATCAGAACAACATCGCGCTGCGTGGTCAGCTGTTGTTCCAGCCCAATGATGACCTCAAGTTCCGTCTGATCGCCGACGTCTCCGACTTCGACGCGGACTGTTGCACACAGACCTACCTGCGCGTCGGGACCAGCCTGCGCAGCGCGGCGCGCCAGTTCGCGGGCCTGGCCGCCGGGCTGCCGGCTCACGGGTTTCCCGCCTATGTCCCGCCAAGCACCAATGTCTACGACCGCCTGAGCGACATCGACGCGACGCTGCATGTGGACACGCAGGACGGCGGAGTTTCACTCAGCGCCGACTGGAAACTTGGACCCGCCACCCTCACCACGATCAGCGCGTGGCGGTACTGGACGTGGGACGTCGCCAACGATCGCGACTTCACTGGCGTACCGATCCAGATCGTGCAGCGCATTCCGTCGCGCCAGGATCAGTTCAGCCAGGAGCTGCGCCTCGCCTCCAACGGCGGCGGCCGGTTGGACTATGTCGGCGGGCTCTACGCCTTCAGCCAGACCGTCAATGGCCGCCCAACGAGTGTGTACGGGCCGGCCTCGGCCTACTGGCTGATCAGCACCACCAACTTCGCCGCCGCCGACCGGCCGGACAGCCTGACCGACGGCTATGGCCAAGTCGGCAGGTCCTATTTCAAGGCCGACAGCTATGCGGCCTTCGGCGAGGTCAGCTACCGGGTCATTCCCGAGCTCACCGCGACGGTGGGCCTGCGCTACACCTATGAGGAGAGAAAAGGCGACTACGCGACGACTGTGAGTGGCGGTGTGCCGTTTTCGACCCTGCGCGACCCGGTGACCTGCACGGCGCTGACCGGCGCCACGCTCAACGGGCGGGACAACGCCAAGCTCTCGCTGTTTCGCCCGCAGTGCTACGCGGTGAAAGACAGCGATGGCAGTCTGTCGGGCCGCGCCAATCTGGCCTGGCAGTTCACCGAGACGGCGATGGCCTACGCCTCTTACGCGCGCGGCTACAAGGGCGGCGGCCTCAACATGTCGGGCCTGCAACTGACCGGCGGCACGGGTCCCGGCGCCAACCAGCCGGCGCTCGATACGGCCGTGATCGGCGACGAGAAGAACAGCACCTTCGAGGTCGGCGTGAAGTCCACGCTGCCCGGCGGTCGGGCCACGCTGAACCTGGCCGCCTACAAGACCATCGTGAGGGACTTCCAGGCGAACATAGCCACGCCGGTCACCGCGAACAACGCGGCGCCCCTTCGGACCTTTCCGGCCAACATCCCCGAGGTGCAGGTCAAGGGGGTGGAGGCTGACGTCGCGATCCTGCTGACCGCAGGCTTCATCCTGCGCGCGTCGCTGGCCTACGCCGACGGTGAATACACGGACTATCCCGCCGGACCCTGTCCGCTGGAGTGGCAGAACCCCAACGCGACGGGAGGGTGCCAGCCGCTGAACCCGCCAGCTGGCCTCGCCAATCAGACGTCAAACCCCCGCGGCAATCCGACGATCCCGGGCGCCTACGTTCTCACGGGCCTGCCGCTGGCTGGGCTGTCCAAATGGGCGGGCACGGTGGGCTTCGACTATGTCGCGCCGTTGGGCGCGGGTGACGTCTTCATCCACGGCGATTGGAACTATCGCTCCAGCTACAACGCCGACACGACGAATTCGCGGTTTACGCGGATAAGGGGCTATGGCGTGGTCAACGCCAGCTTGGGGTATCGTTTCAATTCAGGGTGGGAAGCGGCCGTCTTCGCCCGAAACCTGTTCAGCGAAGACTACGTGACCGCACTGACGATCCAGACGGGCAATTCCGGTTTGATCCTGGGCCAGACCGGCGATCCCCGGCTGGTCGGCGTGACGTTGCGGGTCCGGCGCTAGGTTCGGCGGAGCGGATCTTAGACTGGTGGTGGTGCACGGAGGCGGACGAGAAGTCGGCGCCGGTTTGGATCGCCGGACCCATGCCGCAGGGGTAACGGGATACCCGGTAGGGGCTTTTTCCGGGCCTCGGACGTCAGCCTGCCAATCCCATCACCAGGCCTTCGGCGCGGCTGTCGAATTGTTTGCCCTGCGTGGGCTTAGCTTGCGCGCTGGGCCGAGATCATCGGCGCCTTGTGATAGATACCGCGAGCCCCCAGCCCGGTCTCAAGCGCATCGGTCAATCCCAGGATCGTCTCGGCGCTGCCGAGGAAAAGCGAACCGTCGTTGGCGAGCGCCGCCGCCAGGGACTCGAGCACGCGTCGTTTTCGCTCCTGATCGAAGTAGATCAGCACATTGCGGCAGAAGATGATGTCGAACACGCCCATTCCCATCGTGCCCTTCAGCAGATTGTGCGGGCGGAACGTGACCATGCGCGCGATCTGGTCGGAAATCTTCCAGGCCCCGCCGTCGTTCCGGAACCATCGCTGCAGCCGTTCCGGCGTCAGGCCCCGCCGTACCTCGAAATCGCTGTAAACCCCGTCGCGAGCCTTCGCGAGAATGGGTTCGGAGAAGTCGGTGGCGATGATCTCGATGCCGCGCAGGACCTGGGGATTGGCCAGCTCGTTGAGCGCGATGGCAAGCGAGTAGGGCTCCTGGCCGCTGGAGCAGGCCGCGCACCAGATGCGAAGTGGCTGCGGCGGATTGCGGCCAGCCAGCAGTTGCGGCAGCACCTGGGTCTTGAGCGCTTCGAATGGCGCGCCGTCACGGAAAAACGACGACTCATGGGTGGCCAGCGCGTCCACGCAGCGCTGGATGAGTCGGTCGGGCGCATGCTTGCGAATAAGGGCCAGGAGGTCCGCCACGTCGGCGAGCCCTTCGGTGCGGGCGATCGAGTCAAGCCGCCCGCGCACGAGGTAGGCCTTCTCAGGCCCCAGAACGAGGCCAGAGCGCTCGTGGACGAGTCGGCAGAAGTGATCGAAATCGACGTCGGTCATGCCGCCACGGCCATGGTCATTCGAATCCAGGATCCGATTTGATCGAGGGGCAGAATACGCTCCGCCCGACCGGTATTGGCCGCCGCGCCCGGCATGCCCCAGACAACGCTGCTGGCCTCGTCCTGGACCACAAAGCGGCCGCCGGCGTCCGCGACCGCGACACAACCCTTCGCACCGTCCGAACCCATGCCGGTGAGCATCAGACCGACGAGCCCTGCGCCATAGACCGAAGCCAGGCTGCGGAACATGGGATCCACCGCGGGCCGGCAAAAGTTTTCGGGCGGGTCCTGATTCAGGTGAACCGTCGGTCCTTGGCGCCCAGTGCTCACGGTCATGTGCCAGCCGCCTGGCGCTACGTAGCAGCGTCCTGGTTCGACGCGTTCCCCGTCCTGGCCCTCCCGGCAGGGTCGAAGACCAACGCGCGAAAGTTGCTCGGACAGCAGGGCCGTGAAGGTCGCTGGCATGTGCTGCGTCAGGAAGATCGGTTGCTCGACCGCGCCGCGCAGCGCCTCAAACAATTTGAGGAGCGCTGGGGGACCGCCGGTGGAGGCTCCGATGGCCAGCGCGGTGGGAGCTCCGCGCCGAACCTGACCGGACGGAGCCCCCCTCGCCATCGCGAGGGGGGCGACCGGATTGGCCACAGCCCGGGCAGGCCCGAGCGCCTTCACTTTGGCGATGAGGTCCCTTTTGAACTCATCGGCAGCACCCAGACGTCCCTCTGGCTTGGCGATGTAGTCCGAGGCGCCGAGTTGAAGCGCGCGAAGGCTAACTTCGGCATTCCGGCGGGTCAGCGTCGAGGCCATGACGATCTTGAGGAAAGGATGGGCCATGAGCATGAGTGGAAGAGCTGTGAGGCCATCCATCACCGGCATTTCGATGTCGAGAACAACGACGTCTGGCGCGCAACGATCGAGCATTTCCAGCGCCACCTGTCCGTTGGGCGCCGAGCCGACGACCTTGATCTCAGTGTCGCTTTCGAGCTGACGCGAAATGAGCCCACGAACGATGGCGGAATCATCCACGACCAGGACTCGGATCGCAGGAATGGACGCGACTCCTGACGGGCAGCGTGGCGAAAGGTCCACGGTCATCTGCTAGGCGTCCGCCAGCTGAAAATAGAGCGGCTGCTCATTTGGAAACTCATTGTCACCCGGTCCCCGGCGCTGCATTCGAAGATGCCCACGCCCTCAACCCGCCAGTCGCGCGGCGTCTTCGTCGGCGAAATACTTCGTAAGTCCAACCACAAGCGCCTGGATCAAGGTTTCGCTGGATATGGGCTTGGTCAGGTGCTCATCGGCGCCGGCGTCGATTGAGGCGTGCACGTGCTCGCTCGAGGCGTGGGCGGAGAGCGTGTAGATCGGCGTCCGCGGCAAGTCCTTGGAACGCTCGATTGCGCGAATGCGGCGAATGGATTCCAAGCCGTCCATCCCGGGCATCTGTACGTCCATCAAAATGAAGTCGAAGTGGGCATTGACGAACGCGTCGAGGGCCTCCAGCCCATTCTCCACAAGCGTCACATCCGCGCCGACCGCCCCCAGGATCAACTGCTGCACCCGCCGATTGATCGCATTGTCCTCCGCGACGAGGATGCGGATCCCATCCAGGGTGAACAGTTCGGGGGGGTCATCTTCCACCTGGGGGCTGACGTGGCCGCCGGCCAGACTCTGGAGCTCGAGACTTAGGGTGAAGCACGCGCCCTCCCCGGGCGCTGACCGCGCCACGAGCGCCCCGCCCATCATTTCGGCGAGCGAGCGCGAGATCGCCAGACCCAGACCGGCGCCGCCATGGCGCCGTGTCACGGAGCCATCGCCCTGTTCAAAACGGTCAAACAGGCGCTCGCTCATCTCCATGGCAAAGCCAGGCCCCGTGTCTGTCACGTCGATGGCGAGCCGATCGCCGTCGGAATTGGCCTCCGAACGCAGCGCGACCGTGATCGAACCGGCGTCCGTGAACTTCACCGCATTGGATAACAGGTTACCGAGGATCTGGCTGAGGCGGGCGCTGTCGCCAAGGTAGACCTTGTCGTTGGCTCCACCGAATGCGAGCGCGAGACCCTTCTCCGCGGCCGCACCCCTGAATGCCTCCATCGTCGCCCGAATGGTATCGTCCAGGCGGAACGCGCCCAGATGCAACTCCAACTGGTCGCCCTC
>JANPKX010000315.1:0-5126 GCA_031426235.1 Alphaproteobacteria bacterium
CCAGCGTCACCACGGCGCCCACGGTGGGCCGCATCCCCGTCGTGCCCGCGACCCTGCCCGGCGACCTGCTGACCCGGCGCCCCGATGTCCGCCAGGCGCAGGCCGGCGTGCGCTCGGCGGTGAGCCAGGAGCGGTTGGCCCAGGCCGCGTTCTTCCCGACGGTCTTCCTGACCCCGGGCATCGGCTGGCAGAAGATCGTGCAGCCCAACTTCAGCTCCGAGACCCAGAACTGGTCGATCGGCGGCAGCGTCACCCAGCCGATCCTGTCGATCCCGCGCCTGATCGCCGACCTCAAGACCCAGAGCGCGCGCACCGAGCAGGCGGTCACCGCCTACGAGAAGACGGTGCAGACCGCCTTCCAGGAATCCGAGGCGGCCCTGGTCAACCTGGACGCCGACCGTCGCCGCGTCGATCTGCTGACCGACGGCGAGGCCCGCGCCCGCCGCGCGTTCGAGGCGTCGAGCCTGGGGTATCGCCGCGGCCTGATCGACCTCAACACCACCCTGTCCGCCGAGCAATCCTGGCGGGCTACCCGAGCGCAACTGACCTCCGCCCAGGTCCAGGCGCTGCGTCGCTCGGTCCAGGCCTTCAAGGCCGTCGGCGGCGGTTGGCCGGCCCAGACCTATGCCCAGGCGCGCCCTCAGGCCGCCCGATGAGAACCCGTATGAAGCCCATCACCCTCATAATCCTGCCGCTGGTCGGCGCCCTGGCTCTGGCCGGCTGTCGCAAACCGGTCGAGACCCAGACCGAGACCCAGCGCGCGCGGGCGGTGACGGCGATCCGCATCGAGCCGCGCGCGGTCGCGGGCTCGCTCGCCGCCTCCGGCGATCTTGTTCCGCTGGAAGAGGCCGCCGTTCTGCCGGAGGTGAACGGCTATCGCGTCGCCCGCGTGCTGGCCGACGTGGGCCAGTCGGTGCGGGCCGGCCAGACCCTGGTCCAGCTCGACAGCACGCTGATCCAGTCGCAGGTGTTGCAGGCCGAGGCGCTCGCCGCCCAGGCCGAGGTCCAGGCCCAGCAGGCGGAGGAGCAGGCCGCGCGCGTCCGTGACCTCGACGGCTCGGGCGTGCTGTCGCAGGAACAGATCGACCAGCGCCGGTTTCAGGCCCGCGCGGCCCGGGCGACGGCCAAGGCTCAGGCGGCCAACCTGCGCGACTTGCGCACCCGGTCCAGCAAGCTCGCGGTCGCCGCGCCGGTGTCGGGGCTGATCCTGGAGAAGACCGTCCGTCCTGGCGACCTGTCGGCCGGCGGCGCCACGCCCTGGTTCCGCATGGCCCGCGACGGCGTGATCGAGCTTTCGGCCGATCTCAGCGAGGATGACCTCAGCCGGATCCGGCTCGGTCAGACCGCGACGGTCACCCTGCCCAGCGGCGCGTCCGTGGCGGGACGGGTCCGCCTGATCAGTCCGCAGATCGACCCCCAGACCAAGCTTGGCGAGGTTCGCATCACCCTGCCGGTCCGTGCCGACATCCGCGCCGGGGGCTTTGGCCGGGCGGTGTTCGATGACGCCTCGGCCACGGTGCTGGCGGTGCCGGAGACGGCGGTCCGGTACGATGCCGACGGCGCCAGTGTCATGGTGATCGGGGCCGATAACCGGGTGAAGCGCGTGCTGGTGCAGGCCGGCGCCCGAGGCGGCGGGCTGGTGCAACTGGTCAAGGGCCCGCCCGCGGGTTCGCGCATCGTGGCCAATGCGGGCGCCCTGTTCCTTGACGGCGACCTCGTGCGTCCGACCGATACTGCTCCGGCGGCCAAGGGCGCCGCCGCGCGATGAGCGAGCCGCAGCGCCATTTCCCGATCTCCGCCTGGGCGATTCGGAACCCGATCCCCGTTGCGGTCCTGTTCATCGGGCTCGTCCTGGGCGGGTTGATCGCCTACTCGGGGCTGGCGGTTAAACAGTACCCCAATATCCAGTTTCCGCTGATCGCGGTGACGGTGACCCAGTCCGGCGCCGCGCCAGGCGAGATGGAGACCCAGATCACCCGCCCCGTCGAGGATGCGGTGTCCAGCGTCACCGGCGTCCGCAGCCTCCAGTCGGTCGTGACCCAGGGCGTCTCGACCACCTCCATCCAATTCGAGATCGGCCAGAACCTTCAGAAGAAGACCGACGAGATCCGCTCGAAGATCGCCCAGGCGCGGGCGCAGCTGCCGCGCGACATCGACGAGCCGCAGGTCAACCAGGTCGAGGTGGACGACGCCGCCCCGATCATGACGGTGGCCGTCTCGGCGCCGCAGATGACCGATGACCAGCTGTCGTGGTTCGTCGACGATACGGTGGCCCGCACCCTCCAGGCGGCCAAGGGCGTGGCTCAGGTGTCGCGGGTCGGGGGCGTGGCCCGCGAGATCAACATCCTGGTCGATCCCGACCGCATGGCGGCGCGCGGGCTGACCGCCAGCCAGGTCAACAATGCGTTGCGGGCCTTCCAGCAGGATGTTCCCGGCGGCCGGGTCTCCGTCGGCGGGCGTGAGCAGACCCTGCGCGTGCTGGGCTCGGTGCGCACGGTGGCGCAACTGCGCGAGCTGACCATCCCGACCGGCGGCGGCCGGTTCGTCCGGCTGGCCGACGTGGCCGACATCGGCGACGGGGCCTCTGACGTGCGCGGATTCGCCCGGCTGGACGGTCGCCCCGTGGTGGGCTTCCAGGTTTCGAAGACCAAGGAGGCGAGCGACGTCGACGCCGAGGATGCGGTGCTGGCCAAGCTGACGGCGATGGAAAAGGCCCACCCGGGCGTGACCTTCTCGACCATCTTCTCGTCGGTGACCGAGACCCGGGCCAGCTTCAAGGCGACCAAGAATGTGCTGGGCGAGGGGATGCTGCTGGCCGCCTTGGTGGTGCTCTTCTTCCTACGCGATTGGCGGGCGACCGCGATCACCGCCATGGCCATGCCGATCTCGCTGATTCCCACTTTCCTGGTGATGAAGATGGCGGACTTCTCGCTGAACATGGTCACCCTGCTGGCGCTGACCCTGGTCATCGGCATCCTGGTCGACGACGCCATCGTCGAGATCGAGAACATCGAGAAGCGCGTGAAGCGCGGCCAGCAGCCGTACCAGGCCGCGCTCGAGGGGGCTGACGCCATCGGCCTGGCGGTCGTGGCCACGACCTTCGCCATCGTCGTGGTCTTCACCCCGGTGTCGTTCATGCCGGGCATTCCGGGCCAATTCTTCAAAGAGTTCGGCCTCACCGTCTCGGTGGCTGTGCTGTTTTCCCTGGTGGTGGCCCGGTTGGTAACGCCGCTGATGGCGGCCTACTTCCTGAAACCGACCGTCGAGGCGCATGAGCGAAAGCCCTTCAAGGGGTTCTACCGCGACGTGCTGGAGTGGGCGCTGGCGCACCGGATCATCGCTGCGATCATCGGCGGCATCCTGTTCGTCGGCTCCCTGGCGCTCGTGCCGCTGCTGCCGGCCGGGTTCCAGCCGGCCGGTGATCCCGACTACATGTATGTCGATGTCCAGGGTCCCCCCGGCGCCACGGCGGCCGACATGGAGCTCACCGCCCAGCGCCTCACGACCCTGTTCCGCAAGCAACCCGAGGTGACCGCCGTCTTCGTCCAGATTGGCTCCACCGTATCCAGCTTCGGCCCCGGATCGGGCGCCGGCGGCGGGGGCGACCTGCGCCGCGGCACCGTGACCATCCTGTTGAACGCCGACCGCAAGGTCAGCGGCGACGAGATCCGCAACCGCCTGCGCGAGGAGCTGCGCAAGATCCCCGACGTGCGGCTAGGCTTCCTCAGCTTTGAAGGCGGCGCCGGATACCAGCAGATCCTGACAGGCGACAATGCCCCCAACCTGGAGCGGGCCGCCCTCGAGCTGGAGCGCCAGATGCGCACCCTGCCCGAGGTTGCCGACCCCAAGCAGTCGACGCCGCCCGTCGGGCCGGAGATCGTCATCCGGCCAAAATCGGCCGAGGCCGCGCGGCTGGGCGTGTCGTCCGACGCCATCGCGAGCGTCGTACGCATCGCGACGGTCGGCGACATCGACGCCAACGTCGCCAAGTTCAACGAGGGCGAGCGGCGGATCCCCATCCGCGTGCGCCTGCCCGCCAGCGCCCGCACCGACCTGGGCCAGCTGCAGAACCTGCGCGTGCCGACGGCGAACGGCGGCACGACCACCCTGGGCAGTGTCGCCGACATCGCCTTCCAGGCCGGGCCGGCCCGCATCGACCGCCTGAACCGCGAGCGCCGCGTGACTGTGCAGGCCGAACTCAACGGCGGCTACCAGCTGGGTCAGGCGCAGAAGGCGATCAACAACCTGCCGATCATGAAGAACCTGCCCCCCGGCGTGCGCCCCGCCGCGATTGGCACAGCCGAGGCCATGGCCGAGCTGTTCGGCGGGTTCGGCGTCGCGATCTTTACCGGTGTCTCGATGATCTACGCGGTGTTGGTGTTGCTGTTCCGCAGCTTCTTCAAGCCGGTGGTGATCCTGTCGGCCCTGCCGACTGCGGTGGGCGGGGCCTTCCTGGGCCTGCTCGCCTTCAACCTGTCGCTGTCGATCCCGTCGCTGATCGGGTTCCTGATGCTGCTGGGCCTGGCCGCCAAGAACTCGATCCTGCTGGTCGAGTACGCGATCGAACGCGAGCGCGAGGGGATGAGCCAGCACGACGCGATCATCGAGGCCTGCCGCGAGCGTGCGCGGCCGATCGTGATGACCACCCTCGCCATGGCCGCGGGCATGCTGCCCACCGCCTTCGCCCTCGAACAGGGCGCCGAGTTCCGCCAGCCGATGGCCGTGGCGGTGATCGGAGGGTTGATCACCTCGACCGTGCTGTCGCTGGTGCTGGTGCCGGTGGTCTACCGCTTCGTCGACGACTTCGAGATGTGGCTGAAGCCCAAGCTGGGCCGCCTGACCACCCCGCGCGAAGCGCCCGTCACCTCGATCGTGGAGCGGCCTTAGGTCCCCGGACTCCGTGAACGTCGTGGGAAAGGCGTGTCATCCCGGCCGGAAGCCCGCCCTTGCGGGCTGCAGAGCCGGGACCCAGAGCGACCGCACGGCAGAACCCCCTGGGTCCCGGCTCTCCGCTCCGCGGCGGCCGGGATGACAGCTGTTTTGGGGGTTGATTGCGACCTCTCACGTGAGGCCGCGGCGTACGCACCTTAGAGCTCGCCCCGCACGATCCGGGCAAACAGCTCCGG
>JANPKX010000316.1:0-2132 GCA_031426235.1 Alphaproteobacteria bacterium
CCCAGTTCGACGCCCAGTTCCTTGCGCGCCTCAAGGCTCGAATCCAGGTCGAGCAACTTCAGCAGATCGACGATCGAAGCGCGCCAGTTGCCCGCGTCGCCCTTCATTTCAGCCATCGCGCTCAGCACCGCCTCGACGTCCACGGGCTCCGCGGCGGCAGTTGCCCCCGGCTGGGCTGGTGGGGCGGCCGGTACAGCCGCCGGCGCAGCGACCGGCGGAGGCGCGGCTTGCGCCGTCCCGGCGGTAGCCGCTTTCGCGGGGTAGAAGATTTTGTCCATGATACGGCCGAATAGGCTCATGTGCGTCTCCAAACTTCGGATGTGGGTTCGTGAAAGGCGCTCTCGCGGGCGCGTCAGGCCAGCATTCGCACGCTGGGCTCGCGGTCCCATTGGCGTGTGCGAGCCGAGCTGATGAACTCAGCGACATCGTCTGAAAGCTCGACAATGCCGGGATCGCTCACCACGCCGGCGCGGTCCAGGAGAGGCTGAGCCTCTGCCGTGAAACCGATCGCCTTCAAGTGCACGAAGGCGTTTTGGACGAAGTCCACGGCGGCGCTTTCGCCCAACAGCTGGGCGCATCCCGCTTCGGACACCACCAAAGCGACGGCATCGAAGATCACCGAGGGGGCGCCGGCCAGCTGGGCGTCCGCCGCCAGCGTCTTGCCGCTCTTCAGCGTGACGCCGCCGATCTTGGGCGCGACAATCTTGACCTGCGCACCCTCCGCCGCCACGGCGGCGCGGACCGCCTCGACCAGAGCGCCGTCGGCGCCGTCGGTGACGAGGATGCCGACCGCGCGGCCCTCGAGCGTTTCAGGATACTTGCCCACGATCCGCAGGGCCGGCGACGGGTCCATGTCCTGCGGTGTCGCTGCCGCCTGTGACGCTTCAGGCAGTGTCATGTTGAGCCCATCCGCCACTCGGGAAGCCAACGTGGCGTCGACGTTCTGCAGGTTGGCGAGAATGCGGTTACGGACGTGCTCGAACGCACACTTCGACAGCTCGAAGACCAGGGCGCTGGCCAGGTGGGCCTGCTCGATGACCGTCTGCGATCGATAGAACAGCCGCGCCTGGCTGTAGTGGTCGGCGAAGCTCTCGGCGCGGAGCCGCACCTTGGTTTCCTGCATCGGGACGGGCGCCGTGCGGAAACCGCCCTTGGGATCTTCCCGCGGGCCGCCATCTTCGCCCGCCTGAGCCAGGCTGTTGGGCTCGTAGTTGGCGCGGCCCTTGAACACCTGCGTCTGCATGTGGCCGTCGCGCTGCATGTTCTGGAACGGGCAGCCCTTGGCCTGATTGATCGGGATCTGGTGGAAGTTCACCGTCCCCAGCCGCGACAGCTGGGTGTCCTGGTACGAGAACAATCGACCCTGAAGCAGCGGGTCCTCGGACACGTCGATGCCCGGCGGCATGTTGGTCGGCAGGAAGGCGGCCTGTTCGGTTTCGGCGAAGAAGTTGTCTGGGTTGCGGTCCAGCACCATCCGCCCGACCACCTGGATTGGGACGACCTCCTCCGGGATCAGCTTCGTGGCGTCGAGAATGTCGAAGGGCAGGGCATCTGCCTCGTCCTGGCTCAGCAGCTGCACGCCGAACTCCCACTCGGGGAATGCGCCCATGTCGATCGCATCGTACAGGTCCCGGCGGTGGTAATCCGGGTCGGCGCCCGCAATTTTCACGGCCTCGTCCCAACCGGTCGACTGCGTCCCCAGCTTGGGCCGCCAGTGGAACTTGACGAACGTCGCCTCGTCCTGGTCGTTGAGCAGCCGGAACGTGTTGACCCCGAACCCTTCGATCATCCGCAGCGACCGGGGGAGGGTCCGGTCTGACATCGCCCACATGATCATGTGCGTGCTTTCGGGCATCAGCCCGATGAAGTCCCAGAAGGTGTCGTGCGCGGACGCCGCCTGGGGATACCCGCGATCCGCCTCCATCTTCACCGCATGAACCAGGTCGGGAAACTTGATGGCGTCCTGGATGAAGAAGACCGGGATGTTATTGCCCACCAGGTCCCAGTTGCCCTCGGCCGTATACATCTTGACCGCAAAGCCGCGCACGTCACGGGGCGTGTCGACCGATCCGGCGCCGCCCGCGACGGTCGATAAGCGGACGAAGACCTCGGTCTTTTCGCCCTTGGTGAAT
>JANPKX010000317.1:0-4562 GCA_031426235.1 Alphaproteobacteria bacterium
GCGGCAAGGTCTTCGACGGCACGGTCGCTGCGGACCTCGACACGGCGGGCGCCGTTTTCGTGGGGCGGCTGGGCGCCGACGTCCTGGCTGTAGGCTCCGCAACAGGCGCCTTCTCGGACCCCGAACTGGGCCTTGGCAAGACGGTCCAGATCAGCGGCCTGTCCCTGGCGGGCGCCGACGCGGGAAACTATCGGCTCGCCGACACCACGGCGCAGTCCAGCGGCGACATCGCACAGCCGACGACTGGCAGCCTGATCAACGCCGTGAACGGCACAGGTCTAGGCCCCTTCCCGACCGTCGGCTCGGTCCCGATCCTGGCGACCGGCGGGCGGCTTAACCTGCTGCTCGGCGGCCCGGGCCAGGTCGAGCGCGATGCCGAGGAGACCCCGAGCACGGCCGACCCGGCGCAGGACCCGCCCGAACGCGACGGGCGTTGCGCCGCCGGCTTCCGCCGCGACGCTTCCGGGGAATGTCGGCCGATCTGACCCCGGTCCCGATCATCAACCAGATTGATCACAGCCATTGGCTTTTCTCATTGGCGAGCCGCCCGTGGGGCGCCCACCTGAAGCTCACGAACCGGGCCCCTCTGACGACCATGGTGGTCGTGATGTCGGATCGAATCGGGTGCGCTCGATGCGGGGTCGTCACGTCCATCGCCCCGGATCCTTGCTGACGCTGCCGCGTCGGGCACGCCCTCTCGAGAGAGGCATGCACGCATGAACGCCACCCTGAAGACCCGGCGCCTTCCGCCCAAGGTCCAGCCGACCGATCTCTGGACGCCTGGGGACGAGGCTGAGATGGAGGCCCTGATCGCCGCCTGTGCCCTCGTCGCCCAGGCCGATGGATGGGTGACCTCGGAAGAGCGCGGGCGGATGCTGGAGCGGATGCGTCGCTCGCCCGCCGTGGCGGTTTTCGGCGCGGCTGACGTGTTGCAGGGCTTCGAAGCCCTCAACGAGCGCTTCTACCGCGATCCCGACGACGCGGTCCGGGTCGCGGAGAACGCCGTGCGCCGTCTGGCGGGTCGCCCCGGACCCTCGCGCCTGCTGGTCGAGGCCGCCTGTGCGGTCGCCGCGGCGGATGGCGGCTTCGATGCGGAGGAGCGGACGGTGATCCTGCGCCTGTGTGACCTGGTTCGCCTGCGGCCAGAGGATTTCGACATGGTGGCCGCGCGGGATGCCGGACCATGAACGTCCGTGGATCCCCGCCCCATGTCTGGAGCGCCCCGCGCGCCCCGGCCATTGTCGCAGCAGCCGCCAACCGGGCGACGCCGCCCGATCGGCCGATCGCACCGGCCGCGGAGACGCGGGCGCATCTTAATCTTCGTCCAGCGAGCGCCCATATCCTCGACATTCGCGTGTGATCGGCGCCCTTCCCAACCCTCGGAGACCGGAATGCCCCTGCTGCTCTGCCCGAACGACAACGCCTCCATGACCACGGTCAAACGCAACGGCGTCGAGTTCGACATGTGCCCGACCTGCCGGGGCGTCTGGCTGGATCGCGGTGAACTGGAGAAACTGATGGCGGCGGACGATGCGCCGCAGAGCACCGCGCCTTATCGCCCCGAGCCGGAGTACCGCCCGCAGCCGGAGTACCGGCGCAAGGAGTACGACGACGACGACCGCCGCTATGAGCACGGCTACAAGAAGAAGAAGCGCCTCGACATCTTTGACATCTTCGACTGACCGAACATCGTCCCGCTCATCCCGGGGAATGCCGGGACCCAGGTGGCATGGCTCGGCAAGGCGCCAGATTCCGCAGCTCTCGTCCAAACCGCCTCACAGCGCTTGGATCTGGTTCCCGGCATTCGCCGGGATGAGCGGTTAGAACTTGGCCACGCGGGCGTTTAGTCGTCCTCGTCGTCCGGCTCAGAGCCGGACTTCAGCACGGCGAACGCCTCGTGAAACCGCTTGAGCGCGCCCACCGAGGCCTGAACCCGGCTCGTGGCGGCGGCCACATCACCCTGGCCGCCGTTGATGACGGCGAGGTTGGTGCTGGCGATGGCGTCCGCCAGCGCCTGCAGGCAGTCATGCAGAGCGGCCAGCTCTTCGCCGCCGCCCTCCTCGTAGGGATCGTCCGCGTCCGGGTCATCCTCGGGCGGCGCGATGAAGTCCGAAATATCGACCATGCCAGTCTCCGGCGGTACGCCGCCTTTGCGGGAAGGCCAATCTATGCGAGAGCCGCCACCGGCAACAACACTTGGCTTGCGACCTGACGGATGAAGCAATTCCTGATCACCACGGCGGGCGTGTTCGCCGGGCTGCTGGTCTTCCTGATCGGCGTGCCGCTGGTCCTGATCGGGCTGGTCGTGGGCGCGACCGGGCCCGAGCCCGTGCCGGCGCATACCGTTCTAGAACTGGACCTGCGGGGACCGCTCACAGACCAGGCGCCGCACAATCCGCTCTGGGGGATAGGGCGCAACTCGGCCTCGGTGATGTCGATCATTTCGACTCTGCGTCGCGCCGAAAGCGACGATCGGGTCAAGGGCCTGCTGGTGCGCCTGCCCGAGGGTGGCGTCGAGCCCGGCATGGCCGATGAACTGCGTCTGGCGATGAAGCACTTCCGCGCCGCCGGCAAGCCGGTGTACGCCCACAGCCAGGGGCTCTATCCCTCAGGGTTTGTGACAGCCAGCTACATGTTGGGCGCTGCCGCCGACCAGTTCTGGATGCAGCCCGGCGCCTCGCTCCAGGCCACCGGCGTGGCGAACGAAGATCTCTTCTTCAAGCGCTTCTTCGACCGCTATGGGGTCTCACCCCAGTACGAACAGCGGTACGAATACAAGAACGCGGTCAACGGCTACCTCTACAGCGACTACACGCCGGCGCACCGGGAATCGACGCTGTCGTGGATGGGCTCGGTCTATGCCTCCAACCTCGGCCTCGCGGCCAGCGACCGCAAGGCCGACCCCGCCGCCCTGCGCCAGGCGCTGGAGGCCGGCCCGTACCTGGCCGAAGACGCCCTGAAGCTGAAGCTGGTGGACCGCCTGGGCCAGGTGCGCGAGGTGCAGCAGGCGCTGCTGAACAAGGCCGGCGACGGTGCGCGCACCCTGGCCTTCGACGACTACGAGGACGCCCGCCGCGATGACGGCGCCAAGACAGGCGACACCATCGCCGTGATCGAGGCCGAGGGCCCGATCATCACCGGCAAGGATCAGGGCTCCAATCCCTTCACGGGCGGCTCCAGCATCTATTCCGACGATCTTGCCGAGGCGATTCTGCGGGCCGCCAGACAAAACAGCGTCAAGGCGATCGTGCTGCGGGTGAATTCGCCAGGCGGCTCGGACACGGCCTCGGAGCAAATCCTGGACGCCATCCGGGTGGCAAAGGCGGCCAAGAAACCCGTGGTGGTGTCGATGAGCACCTATGGCGCCTCGGGGGGCTACTGGATCGCCTCGGAGGCGTCCGCGATCGTCGCCCAGCCGACCACCCTGACCGGATCCATCGGCGTGTTCGGCGGCAAGTTCGCTGTGGGCGAGGCCCTGGCGAAGTTCGGCGTCGATGTGCGCCAGGCCGGGGTCGGCGGCGAGTATGCCGGCGCCTTCGGGGTCAGCCAGCCCTTCACCCCCAACCAGCGGGCCGCCTTCTCCGGCTGGATGGACCGCATCTACAATAACTTCATCACCCGCGTGGCGGTCGGCCGCAACCTGACGCCGGAACGGGTGCGGGAGATCGCCAAGGGGCGCGTCTGGACCGGCGCCCAGGCCAAGACCCTGGGCCTCGTCGACGAGGTCGGCGGCTTCTATCAGGCCGTGGACAAGGCCAAGACTCTGGCCGGCCTCAAGGGCGAGGTGCATTTGCGGCGCATGACCCCGAGCGAGGGTGCGTTCGAGGCGATCCAGAAGGCGCTCGGCGTCTCGGCCGACTCCGCGCGCACCTTGGCCGCCGCCGCATGGGTGTTCGGCGATCCCCGCGCCCAGGGCATCTTGGATCGCCTGGCGGAAGCGAAGCTGCGCGGCGAGGGCGGCGGCACGGTCCTGGCGCCCATGCCGATCCGCTGAGCCCGACTCAGCGCAGCCCGAGCCCGGGGCCGGCGCCCGTTCGCCTCTGGATGTAGAAGGCGACCTCGCGACGGGCATAGTTCAATTCCACCGCCGTGAATTGGCGGATGACATCCATGCCTAGCATCAAACTTGGCGTTCGGGTCAGGTCCCAGATGTCGAACACATGCAGGTCCGCATAGGCCGTCGTCATCCCGGTGACCGTAAGCCCCCCGATGCGTAGCACCGGCATGATGCCGACCTCGGCCTCTGAGGTCTGGCCGGTGGCGCTCAGGATCGGGACCCGGAACATCAGCGGTCGCGGCGCGCCGCGTGCGCCATAGACGATGCGCTGCAGGGCGCGGTTGCCCACGGTGCTCTGCGCGCCGGTATCGACGAAGGCGATGACGGGACGACCGGAGACGTCGGCGCCAACGATGATCAGCTGGCCAAAGCGATAGCGGGCCGGAACCACGATCCGCTCACCCAGGTCAGGACGGCTCACGCCCGTCCCGCCACGCCGCATATCGAACGTCGACAGGTCGGCGCTGGCGCTCTGGGACGGGCCGATGGTGAGGCGGTTGCGGCG
>JANPKX010000318.1:0-2468 GCA_031426235.1 Alphaproteobacteria bacterium
CAGATCGAACCGGCCCTCCAGGATTTCGGCCAGTTCCCGCGCCTTTCCAGGATTGTGGGTGGCCACCACCAGCCGGGTCCCCGGCTCCAGCATTAACCCCAAAGCTTCACGCCTCCTTTGCCGCGCCGCGACCATACCGCCACCCCGTCGCGTTGCATTGCGAAAGTTTAATATCGTTACTCGATATTCACGTGATCGGAAAACGATGTGGGCGTATCGATAATCACATCGGGGCACGGCGTCCCGACCCTCAACCTGCTGCGCTGCAGCATAACGAACCGGAGCTAACCCAATGATTGCCACCGCCATGAACTTCCTCGACCGAACCGCGATGGTGTTCGTCGTCGTCCTGGCCGCCGCGCCGATGCTGAGCATCGCCGCGTCCGCCGTCTTCCTCTAAGACGATCCCCAAGAGCAATGGGGCTTGTCCGATCCGCCCCGGCGCACGGCTAAAGCCGCGCCGGGCGGGTCCAGACGCAAGGTTCAGGGAACAGACGGCATGCGCGCCTTCGGTCCGGGTTCGGTCTCGAGCTTTCTGAAGATCATCCTTGATGTTGTTTTTGCGGCTCTCTGGATCCTCATCGTGGTCTTAGCCCTGGTCACGCTCGCAGCGCTGCTGCTGAGCCTCAACCCCGCCCTCCTCACAGATTTCCGCGGCGAGGCCAGCCGCGCGCTTCCCGACTCGGCGGCCCGCCGCCTGCTCGAGTCGGGTCCCGCCATCACCCTCGGCCTGGGCGCCGCGGTGGTCTACATGTCCGGGATCCAGCTGATCGTCGCCTCGCTGCGCCGGATCTTCATGACCCTGACCGCAGGGGATCCCTTCCACCCGGACAACGTGGCGCGTCTGCGGCTGATCGGCCTGGTGCTGGCAGGGCTGGAACTGGGCCGATATGCCGTCTGGGCGATCGGCGCGTGGGTCATGCCTGGGGTCAGCAAGGTCGAACCCAACCTCAGCGTCACCTCCTGGTTCTCCGTCCTCGTGGTCTTCGTGCTTGCGGAGGTGTTCCGCGAGGGCGCACGACTGCGCCGCGAAGCTGAGCTGACGATCTAGGAAAGCCGGCATGCCCATTCGCGTCAGCCTCGACCGCGTCCTCCTGGAACGCCGCATGTCGCTTACCGAACTGGCGGACCGCGTCGGGGTGACCATCGCCAACCTCTCGATCCTCAAGACCGGCAAGGCGCGCGCTGTCCGGTTCTCGACCCTGGCGGCCCTGTGTCGGGAGCTGGACTGCCAGCCCGGAGACCTGCTGACGTACGAGGCAGGGCCCGAGGACGGCCTGTTCGACGGCGAGGCCTGAAGACCTCACGGCATTCGCTGCACTGCGAAGGGGACGCTGCGGTTTCTTGGGCCTAAGCCGCCACAAAGCTCCCAACATCCTTGAACTTATAGCAGGAGCCGCCTACCTGAGCGCCATACCGCACTGCAACATGGAGTGACGCAGATGGTCGCCCTGATCCATAAGTACCTCGACGCCATGTTTGCGCCCCTGGCGCGGGAACTTGAGCGGCTGCCGGCTTCGGCCCTCCGCTTCAACGTCTTTTTCTGAAGCCAGCCGGCGGCCGGGGTCAGCCCCCGGTCGCCGCCCGCTGGAACTCGCAGAGTTCGCCGATGCCCTTTCGGGCCAGCGAGAACAGCGCATCGAACTCGGACTGGCTGAACCCGCGCTTCTCGCCGGTCGCCTGGACCTCCACGATCATGCCGGACCCCGTCAGGACGAAGTTGGAATCGGCCTCGGCGTTGGAATCCTCGTCGTAGTCGAGATCCAGAACCGGCGTGCCTTCGAAGATGCCGCAGCTTACCGCGGCGACCTGGTCCAGGATCGGGTCGGCGGTGATCACCCCTTCATCCAGCAGATACTTCGTCGCCAGCCTGAGCGCGACCCAGGCGCCGGTGATGGAGGCCGTGCGCGTGCCGCCGTCAGCCTGAAGCACGTCGCAGTCGACGGTGATCTGGCGTTCGCCGAGGGCCTTCATGTCGGTGACGGCGCGCAGGGACCGACCAATCAGGCGTTGGATCTCCTGGGTTCGGCCCGACTGCTTGCCCTGCGCGGCCTCGCGCCGGCCCCGCGTGTGGGTGGCCCGGGGCAACATGCCGTACTCGGCAGTGACCCAGCCCTGGCCCTTGCCGCGCAGGAACCCCGGCACGCCCTCCTCCAGGCTCGCCGTCACCAGGACCTTGGTGTGGCCGGCGGTAATGAGGCACGAGCCTTCGGCGTAGCGGGTGACGCCAGTTTCCAGGGTTATGGGGCGCAGCAGTTCGGGGGTACGGTCGGAGGGGCGCATCGGGACGGGCTTCCGGCTGGGCGCGACTTGCGCCGGTGAGGGCCGCGCTTATCCTAGATCGCAGCGCCTGCGTCCATGGGCGCGCCAGCGGAGCTGACCCTAACCCGTGACCACACCAATGTTCTCCCGCGGACCGACGCTGACCGACATGGATTCCCGCGCCCGGGAAATCTTCCGGCGCATCG
>JANPKX010000319.1:0-6267 GCA_031426235.1 Alphaproteobacteria bacterium
CTGCCGGCGCTCGCCGCGGTCGGCGGTCGGTTCGCGGCCGTGACGGGTGAAGTCGGCGGCCGCGCCGAAGCGATGCGACTTGATATCAGTCTCGATGCCGACGTCCTCTGTGACATCGACCACGGCCTGGCGCTGAGCCTCGGCCTCGCCTTCCACCTGGGCGGCGACCTGCGCCAGCGCTATCTGGACTGTGGGCTCAACCTGGGCGAGGTCTATGGAACACCGAGTTGGTTTTTGCCGATTCCGGCGACCTATGTGATCGACAAAAGCGGGATCGTGCGATTTGCGTACGCGGACCCGGATTTCCGGCTGCGCGCCGAGCCCGACGAGATCATGGCGGCGGTTGCCGCCGTCAGGCCTTAGCGGTCAGTCTCTTCCAGAATACGACCTTGTCTTCGCCATCCTGGTAGAAGTCCCGGATGCGCGCCTCCTGCACATAGCCGATCCGTTCGTAGAAGGCCCGGGTGCGCGCGTATTCCGGAAGCCCTGATGTTTCGACCAGCAAGATCCGGGCGCCGGCGGCCAGGACCTGGTTCTCGACCGCTTCGACAAGGCTCGCTCCGTGTCCTTGGCTTTGGTGCAAGGGGTCGACGGCGATCGCCAGCAGGTTCCACGCGCCCTCGGTCATCCGCTCGGGCTCGCAATAGGCAAAGCCGAGGATTGCCGGCCCGGCGTGCAGTCCGAGCCAGATCTGCAGGGATGCCGGATCGTGGAGATAGTCGGAGATCATCTCGTCCAGCATCTCCGGGGGAAACAGTCCGGTGGTGTCCAGGACCGACCTGACGCCGGCCAGGTCGCTGCGTTCAAGCGGCCGTACCCGCGTTTCGCGTGTCACTCGGGATGTCTCCAAAACGCGGCTTTGGGCGTAGTCATGCCGGTGAGCGGTCGACGCAGTTGTCAGATTGCAACCGGGCCAGCCCACGATCGGGCGCGGGCGGCCCGGATGAAGGCGTCCACCGGCCCGGAACGATAGCGTCCGGCAATCGTGCCCAGGATGATCACCTTCGAGACGTCGCGATCGAGGATTCGGCGCGACACCAGTCGAGGTCCTAGGACCATGTCATCCGGCAGCAAGGCGCAGCCGAGACCGGCGAGCACGAGTTGGTGGATATGTACGTCGCTCTCGACCTTGTGCGAGAAGTTTGGCGTCACCCCGGCGTCATCGCAGAACGACTTGAAGCGCAGTTCGTCGTCATGCGTGCGCTCGATCCAGCTGGCCCGATCCAGGTCGCCCACCTGCAGTCCGTTGGCGGCCGCCAGCGCGTTGTCGTCGCGCATGACCACGACGTAGTCGCGGCGATAGAGCTCCCAGGCCTCAAGCCGTTCGGGAGAGTCCTGCGGCTGCTCGACGATGACCACATCGATGTCGCCGCTCAGGGCGGCCGCGAGGATGTCGGCGGACGAACCAGTCCGGAGCGACAACTCAAAGCCGGACAGCGTTGACGCCACCTCTCCGATCAGCTCACCGATCTGGGTAGCGTGCACGGTATCGGAGAGCCCAAGGCTCAAGGGAGCCACCTGCGCCTTGCCGATCTGTTTCGCCAGGGACTTGGCGGCCTGCGCCGCGTCATAGGTCCGCTGCAGATGTGGCAGCATCTCACGGCCCAGATCGGTCAGATGTGTCAGGGCCCGCTCGCGCCGGAACAGCAGGCCGCCGAACTCATCCTCCAGCTTCTGGATCGAGCGGGTAAGCGAGGGCTGGGTCACGTTGCACTCGCCCGCGGCCCGCGTGAAGTTGAGCGTGCGCGCAACGGCGAGGAAGTACCGAACCTGATGCATCTCCATGGCGAAACTCCCGGGCGGGCGGACGGTATCCAATAGCAATGGCCGGCGGCTAGTACGCGATTGCTATCGCGCCGTCTTGTTGCGCTGAGCGCTTGTGCAGCTATGCCCAGCGTACATCGAATGCATTGAACCGGGGCATTTCACGCCGTCCCGCCATTCCATCACTGTGAACTCAACAGGCAAGCGTCGCTCCCCCCGACGCCAGCCCAGGAGACGCAGGCGCCCCTCCCAACCCGGCCTGCGTCTCCACCCCACCCCACGAGGCCCATCCGGGTTGCGTGATTACACCGCCGGCCGCGGCGGACACCTTTGCGGCGAACCTGAACTCAACCCTCGAAAGGCAACACCCATGTCCCACAAGATCAACCTCGCCGCGCTGCTCGCCGTCGCCGGCGGCATTGCCATGGCCTCCCCGGCCGCGGCGCAAGTCGCCAACCCTTGCGCCGGGCGTCGCCCGTCCGCCTGTTCGGCGAGCCCTTGCTCCGCCAAGGCCAATCCCTGCTCGGCCAAGGCGAACCCGTGCTCCGCCAAGGGCAACCCGTGCTCGGCGAACCCTTGCTCCGCCAAGGCCAATCCTTGCGCGGCGAACCCCTGCTCGGCCAAGGCCCAGGGCTGCTCGGTGAGCCCCTGCTCGGCCAAGGCGAAAAAGCATAAGAAGTAGGCTCCAACACGCGGGCTGGCCGGGCGGACGCCCGGTCGGCCCTCCCGCCGCGAGAGAACAGGCGCCAAATCTTGTCGAACCCGCCCGCCCGGAGCGCCAAGTCTGCCTCGACCCTGATCGAGGCCACCATCGCCATGGCCCGCGACGGCCGGCCACTTATGCAGCGGGTCCTGCCCGCCGACGCCCCGCCCGTCGTCTGGGACCACTACCCCGAGGATGACGCCGTCGATCGCACGTCCGGCGCGCGCTGGTACTACCATGCCCATCCGCCCGGCGAACGTGGGCCGGGCGAACATGGCCATTTCCACCTTTTCCTCGACAAGCGACGGCTCAGCCGCGCCGACCGCGCCTGGGGTAAGCCGCCCGGCCGCTCCCGCCTGCGCGCCAACGTGACCCACGTCGCGGCGCTGTCCGTCGATCCTGCGGGGCTGCCGACGCGGATTTTCGCGACCAACCGCTGGGTCACCGACGAGTGGCTCTACCCTGCCGCTGCGATCATGCGCCGCCTTGACCTCTATACGCTGGACGACGCCCCCGGCGATCCGCTGGTGAACACATGGTTGGCCGCGGCTGTCGGCCTCTTCGGGCCCGAGATCCATGCGGTGCTCGAGGCGCGCGACGCGGCGTTGTCCGCCGCGATCTCGGCCTCGCCGGACGCGCTCGAAGACCGTGACCTTGACGTCCTCGCCTTCGCCGACCTCGACCTTGATGCGGCGGCCAGCGAAGCGCTCGGATGAGCGGCTCGGCCCGCTCAGGGCGAGCGCCCGGACGGGCGGCCTGCATCGTCGGCACGGTCCGAGCGCTTGGAACCTTCTTGTTGGTCGCCGCGGCTATGGCCCCTCTGCACCTGATGCTGCGCCAGGGGCGGCGAACCGCGGCCTGGGCGCCCCGCATCGTCCATCAGCACGTGTGCCGCGCGCTCGACGTGACGGCGCATGTGCACGGAACGCCTCACGCTCAGGGTCCAGTGCTTTACGTCGCCAATCACGTATCCTGGCTCGACATCTTCGTGCTGGGCAGCCTGCTGCCAGCCGCCTTCGTCGCGAAGTCGGAAGTGCGCGCCTGGCCGCTGGTCGGGTGGCTGGCGCGGCTGCAGCCCACCCTGTTCGTCGTGCGGGCGGACCGGCGCGCCGCACGGGCCCAAGCCGAGGCGCTCGGCGAGATGCTGATCTCCCATGGCGCCGCGATCCTGTTCGCAGAAGGCACCAGCACGGATGGCTCAGGCGTTGCGGCGTTCAAGACCGCCCTCTTCGCCGCGCTTCACGGCGTGCCTGGATTGCGGATCCAGCCGCTGACGATCGCCTACACCTCGCTGTCGGGGCAGCCCGTCGATGCGCAAAACCGCGACCGCGTCGCCTGGTACGACGACATGACCCTTCCACCCCACCTGTACGGGCTGGCGGGCGAGACCGAGATCGGAGTCGATCTGATGTTCCATACGGCCTTTGAGCCGGAGGCGGGGGCCGACCGACGTGCGATTGCGCACCGCTGCGAAACCGAGGTCCGCCGGGGTCACGCCGCGCTGACGGCGCCGAACCGCTGCACATAGCGGCCGGTGATGGCCACGACCGGCATCACCACGAACACATCAACCGTGTTGAACTGCCGGTCCACGAACGCGCCGTCGCCCACCATGGCGCCAACGCGCAGGTAGCCCCGGATCAGTGGCGGCAGCCCGCGGGCCACGTGCCTCACGTCGAGCTGTGAGGCGGCCACGCGGTCCATCCTGACATGGTGGGCGCCGAGGGCGCGGACGCGCAGGTCCGGCGGCGCCAGATGGTGGTGGAAGAGGTACGACAGGGCCCCCGCGTGCGCCGAGGGATCCGCGCCCTGGAATGAGGCGCAGCCGAACAGGTAGCTGATGCGGTGGAGCGCGAGATAGCTGGCTATGCCGCGCCAGAGCATTCCGATGGTAGCGGTGTTGCGGTAGGCTCGATCGACGCAGGAACGGCCGAGCTCCAGAAGCTGTCCGTCGCCGACGCGCTTCGCCCGCCCCATAAGGGGGGACAGGTCGTACTCCCGGCTGGAGTAGAAGCCTTGATGCTGCTCCGCGATCACCTGACGCAAAAGACGGTAGGCGCCGACCACCTGCCCGGTGCCGTGATCCAGGACCAGCAGGTGGTCGCAGACGGGGTCGTACGGATCGGCGTCGAGGCCAACCGGCGCCCCCGGATGCGCAACGGCGCCACGTTCCTCGTAGAAGACCCGGTGACGCAAGGCCTGGGCCGCGTGCAGCTCGGCATCGTTGGCGACCAGCCGCACTTCGAGGGCGCCTGCCCGGTGGCGGCATCCCCCGGCGTAGATGTCGCTCTCGGGGTCAGACTCTCTGGGTTCCGCGCCGAACGTCACACCGCTTCCCGTGTCCGCTCCGGCACGATCACAGCCGGATGATCCACGACTACGCCGGTGATCAGCCGGGCTCCGCGATCGAAGGTCAGATAGTTCCACAGCCCGCGCCCACGATGACGATGTGGGGCGGTCGCGCGTTATCATTCTGCGCCGACATGGTGGCGGTCCTCCGGTGTGCTGAAATGCTGATCTGGGACGCTGGCGCTGGCTTTACATCATCATTGCGACGGTCATCCCAACGGCCGCAGCGATGATCGACATGGCGGCGAAGGCGATGATTGGGCCAATGATGGGCAACGAGCCCTGGACGGCGCGGTTGCTGTCTTGGGCGGCGGGTTTGTTCGGCATGGTCTCGGCTCCGGGTTTGCTCTGACGCCAACTTCGCCTGGGCGCGCCGCCAAAGGAAATGCCGGGGCGCCATGGTTTCCATGCTCGGCGCGGTCGACGCGTGCAGGGGCGACGCCTCGCCGCCTCAGTTGCTGCCGTAGGCGCCGGCATAGACGCCTGGCGTAAATCCGGAAATCTGACGAAAGACCCGGGTGAAATGGCTTTGGTCGACGAAGCCGCAGCTGTGCGCCACTTGGCTGGCGCGCTCGCCGGCCCGAAGTCGGCGGCGCGCTTCGACCACGCGCAGTTGAGCCTGGTACTGCCACGGTGTCATGCCCGTCTCGGACTTGAACTGTCGCAGCAGGTGAAACCGGCTGAGCCCGGTCTAAGCCGCCAGATCGGCGAGCGAAACGCGGTCGGCCAGGCGATCGTGCAAGCAGGACATGATCGTCGAGACGGCTGGCTTTGACACAGCCGGACTGAAAGTGGCGCGTGGTGGCTCGCCGTGCCTGTCCGTCAGGCGCGAAAGGGTAAGCATCAGCGCCGTTTCGCGCTCATGATTATCTTGGCTGACCCGCAGGAGGCGGAACAGCCGCACCAGGCCGCTGACAGCAAGAGCGTCCTGCGCGACCGCCGCATGGAACCGGGGCACGACGCCTTCAGGGCAATCAAGCATCTCAGTCAGGCGCCGGGGGGGCACATAGAGGGCTTCGTAGGCCCAGAGCCCGTCGGCGGCGCCGCCGGCATGTACCTCGCCCGGGTTGATCATCCGCAGGTTCCCCGGGCAGGAAACCTCGTGGCGGCCACGCTGGATCAGGGCTTCGGCGCCCTCAAGGGTCACGCCGATCAGATAGTCCTCGTGAGCGTGCGGAGCGAACCGCTGGTGTGCGAGCCGGGCCGTGAGTTGCTCAACCCCCAGATCGGCGTGAAACAGGAACGGTGGCGGACAAGGGTCGGTCAAGGCGAGCCTGGAAAGGTTTGCGACAGGGAGTTCGATCTGAATTCGCCACGTCAGGCCAATGGTTACGTCGCCGCGATCCGACCAATCCGCGCAAGCCCTTGGAACCGCGCCGTCCCTGGATCGACGGATTCCAGCCAAGCGGCCCTGATGACCGCCGCCGCACTGCCGCTCGCCGCGCCAGGCC
>JANPKX010000320.1:0-1661 GCA_031426235.1 Alphaproteobacteria bacterium
CACCGCCGCCGGCGCCGCCGGCGTCACCGCCGCCCGATGGCGGCTGAAGAAGCGTGGGTCCCGGCTCGGAGGGGTCGGTGCTGCCCGGAGGCGCGGGATCGCCGCCGCTGCCAGGGCCGCCTGCGCCGCCGCCGCCACCGCCGCCCGGGCCGCCGAAATTCGAGTCAGACCCATTGTCGCCGGGTCCGCCGCCGGCGCCGCTTCCGCCGCCCTGGGCGCCGCCCGCGCCACTGCCGCCACCCGTGCCGCCGGTCTGATTGTTGGCGGGGTTCGTTCCGGCGCCCTGGCCGGAGCCTTCGCCGCCCGTGGGGCCGCCCATGAACGGGCTGAGGCGTCCGCCATTGAGTTCGCCAACGCCGTCCATCAGCGTCGGGGCCGCGATCGCCGTCGCGCCCATCATCATCGCCGTCATGGCGCTCTTCTTGCCGATCCGGTGACGGAATTCCTGTCGTTCGCAGATCTCCGGCTGCATGGCCGGGTGCCATGGCGCCAACGGGCAGATCTCGCCGTCCGGCGCCATGAGGCGGCCGGGCCACAGCCAGCTCCAGAGCCAGCTCGAGGTCCACCACTTGACGAGCAGCGTGTCCAGGCTGCGAGGCCAGGCCCAGCCCAGCATCGCCGGAATGCCCCAGCGCCAGCCCGAATGCGCCAGCACGTCCAGCGGCAGCGGCTTGGCCCACATCCAGCCGAGCAGCGTGCTCCAGGAGAACCAGGCGACCCGCTTGCGGTCATGCTCGAGCGGCTCGGGCCACACCCAGTCGATGGCGCCGCCCAGCACGGTCCGGCCACCCCACCGGCCGCCGGGGCCGCCATGCATCACAACGTCGGTCACGGGCGGATGTCCCTACGGCCGGCGTTGCCCGCCGTGATGATGAGTCCAGAGCGCAAGGTCATGTGGTCTTGGTCAGCACACCCCAGGCGCGCCCAGGATCGGACAACACCGCCACAGACTGTGCCATATTCCGGCCCCGGAGTCGTTAACAACCGTCGCCGCGCGACGCTGTGACGCGGCTTCACGCGGGCGGAAAACGCGCTTGTGCGGCGTGAGCCGGGCATGGGTGCGCGCACTGCGATGCCGCAGCGTCGTCGCTCGCCCGCCAAGGCGGCGCTTGCGCTCGCCAGAGTCCCCATATTCGCTCCTACGCCCGCTCCCGACGGTTGGATGCAAGTCGCGTGCAAGATCCGGGGTGCGCGGTGCGCGCGGCGTTGACAAGGCCTTACACCTGTTGAGGGAATCTGCGCCCCGACCTCGTGCGAGCTGCGCCCCTATGTTGCGTCTGACGTTTCCGCTGGCGGCCCTGGGCCTGGTCCTGGGTCTCGCCGCGCCGGCTCAGGCTAGGCCATGCGACGCCGCCTGCGTGACGGCGGCGGGCGAGGCGGTGTTCGAGGCCCTGCGGTCCGGCGCGCCGGGCAAGGCGATCCCGTCCGGCGCGCGGCTCACCGAGAACGGCCGCGACATCCGCCCGGCAGACAGCCAGCTCTTCGCGATCCGACGCCTGACCTATCGCCAGACGATCACCGAGCCGTCTGCGGGCGCGGTCGGCATTGTCGGCGCCGCCGAGGCGGCCGGCGGGCCGGCGGTGTTCGCGGTGAGGGTGAAGCTGAAGGGCGAGCGCGCCGTGGAAATCGAGACCCTCGTCACCCGGCGGACGGAATCCGCC
>JANPKX010000321.1:0-6936 GCA_031426235.1 Alphaproteobacteria bacterium
CCCTTGCGGGAGAAGGTGGGCCGCGACAGCGGCTCGGATGAGGGGCGACGGCCGCTTCCGATTTAACCTCGCCATCCGGTGCCTGCGACCATGGTTTGCTTTCCGCTCAGGCGGATTCAGGGCAGGTTATCGCATCCTTGCCTGCGGCCCGACGGATGGTCTGGCGCGCCCCCTCATCCGACCGGCTCACGCCGGCCACCTTCTCCCGCAAGGGGAGAAGGAGAACGCGGAGCCATCGCAATGACCATCGGAAGCGACGACGAACTGGAAAAGCTCAGGGCCACGGGCCGCCTCGTGGCGCGCACCCTTCAGGCCATGGGCGCAGCGCTGGAACCTGGGGTCACCACCCGCGAGCTGGACGCGATTGGCCGCCGGATGCTGGAGCTTGAGGGCGCACGCTCGGCGCCGGAGCTGACCTATGACTTCCCGGGTGCGACGTGCATTTCGATCGGCCCCGATGTGGCCCACGGCATCCCCGACGACCGCCGGGTTCAAGCCGGCGACCTCATCAACATCGATGTCTCGGCCGAGCTCGCCGGGTTCTTCGGTGACACGGGCGCAAGCTTCGCGGTGCCCCCCGTCAGGCCCCAGGTCGAGCGCCTTTGCCGCGACGGGCGACGGGCGCTGTGGGCGGGCATCCGCGCCGTTCGTGTCGGGGGCGAACTGGGGGCGCCGGGCCGCCAGATCGAGACCTTCGCGCGCCGGAACGGCTATAGCCTCGTCCGCAACCTCGCCAGCCACGGTGTCGGCGGCGCCCTGCACGAGGCGCCGACCGAAATCCCGACCTGGAACGAGCCATCCGAACGCCGCCGCATCGCTGAGGGGCTGGTGTTCACCCTGGAGCCTTTCCTGAGCCTTGGCGCCGACTGGGTCGAGGAGACCGGCGATGGCTGGACGCTGCGGCCGGAGGGCGGTCAGCCGACCGTGCAGTACGAGCACACCCTTGTCGCGACCCGGAGCGGGCCAGTGGTGCTGACGCTGGCCTGACCCTACGCCGCCACGTCCTCGGCCTCCGCTTCGCCCTTGATCAAACCGTCCAGCCCCTGCTCGCGCACCTTGCGGTAGAGGGTGGAGCGGCCGATGCCGAGGCGGCGGGCGACTTCGCTCATGTGGCCGGCGTAGACCTCGATGGCGAGTTGGATCAGGTCGCGCTCGATCTCCTCCAGGGTCCGAAGATGGCCGCGGCCATCCAGGATGCGGACAGGCGACTCCGCCGCCGGTTCGCCCGGGGTCGGCTGGGGCCTCGACACCGCCGCTGACACCACAGCCTCGGGCGGCGGGGCGGCGACGCCGGAGATGGCGGGGAAGTCGTGCGGCTGCAGATAGGGCGCGTCGGCCAGGACGATGGCGCGATAGACGGCGTTCTCCAGCTGGCGGACGTTGCCGGGCCAGTCGAAGGCGGTGAGGAAGGCCAGGGTCTCGGGCGCCGCGCCCATCACCGACTTGCCCTCTTCGACGTTGAAGCGGCGCACGAAGGCCTCCACCAGGGCGGGCACGTCCTCGCGGCGCTCGCGCAGCGCCGGGGCCTCGATGGGGAAGACGTTGAGCCGATAGAACAGGTCCTCGCGGAACCGCCCCTCGGCGACCGACTTCGACAGGTCGCGGTTGGTGGCCGAGACGATGCGCACGTCCACCTTGACCGAGCGCTTGGCGCCGATCGGGTCGATCTCGCTCTCCTGCAGGGCGCGCAGCAGCTTGACCTGGATGTCGAGTGGCAGTTCGCCCACTTCGTCCAGGAACAGCGTGCCGCCGTTGGCCTCCTGGAATTTGCCCAGGTGCTTGTCGCTGGCGCCGGTGAAGCTGCCCTTCTCGTGGCCGAACAGGATGCTCTCGACCAGGTTCTCGGGGATGGCGCCGCAGTTGACCGCCACGAACGGCTTGCCGGCGCGCTCGGACGAGCCGTGGACGGCTCGGGCGATGACTTCCTTGCCGACGCCGCTCTCGCCGGTGATCAGGATCGGGATCGACGACTTGGCCGCCCGCTCGCCCATCCGCTTGACCATCTGCATGGGGGCCGACGCGCCGATCAGGTCGGCGAAGGTGGTGCGGCCGCTCTGGTGCTTTTTGAGCCGGTCCACCTCGCTCTTCAGCGAGCCCATCGACAGCGCGTTGCGGATCGAGATGGTGATCCGCTCCGGGCTGGCCGGCTTGACGAAGAAGTCGCAGGCGCCGGCCTGCATGGCCGACACAACGGTATCGATGCCGCCCGTGGCGGTAAGCACGATCACCGGCTGACGGTAGCCGCGGGCGCGCATCTCGGTCAGCGTGTCCTGGCCCGAAGTGCCCGGCATCACCAGGTCCAGCAGCACCACGTCGGCGCAGCCGCCGGCGTTGAGGTGCGAGATCGCCTCGTCCCCGCTCTGGGCGTGGCTCACGGCGAACCCGTCGCGCTCGAGCACCGCCTGGATCAGGCGGCGCTGGGTCGGGTCGTCATCAACGACGAGGACCGTTTTGGTCATAGGAGGACCGTTTTGGTCATAGGAAGACACCCACCGGACTGGACGTTCGCTCTTCTGGCGACGCCTTGCTCTTGTCCCTGATTGATACAGACCGGTGGTAAAGGCGGGGTTTCCCAGACCTTCGTCAGCGCTTAACCGGCATGGTTTCCAAGGTGTTAGCCGGACGCGGGACAATCGAGACCCAGGGCAGGAAAGCCTGCACCAGCGGGCCGATGGCGAAGGCGTAGATCAAGGTGCCGACGCCGACCGTCCCGCCCAGCAGCCAGCCGATGGCCAGGACCGTCAGCTCGATTCCGGTCCGCACCAGCCGAAGCGACCAGCCGGTGCGGCGCGCCAGCCCGGTCATCAGTCCGTCGCGCGGCCCCGGCCCGAGGCCCGCCCCGATGTAGAGCGCGCCCGCGAAGCCGTTGATCACGACGGCTCCCAGCAGCCCCGCCGTGCGCAACGGCAGGCCCTCGATCGCCGGAAGCACCGCCAGGGTCAGGTCCATGGCGGTCCCGATGATGAAGACATTGGCGACCGTGCCGATCCCCGGCTTCTGTCGCAGCGGAATCCACAGCAGCAGCACCAGGGCGCCGACAATATTGACCAGCAGGCCGATGGAGATCCCGACCCGCCCGCTTAGCCCCTGGTGGAACACGTCCCAGGGATCCAGCCCCAGGGTCGCACGCAACATCAACGCCATGGACGCGCCGTAGAGCGTCAGGCCGAGGACCAGTTGGGTGAGGCGGCGCGTCATCATGACTGGCCAGATCGCGCCAACTGGACCTTGAAAACAGAGCCAGTTGTGAGACGGTGGCGCTCATGAGCCCACGACGCCTTGGCCCCGCCTCCGTCATCCGGCTGCTCGGCGCCTGGCGCGGCGTGCGGGGCGGCCCGGCCTATCGCCAGCTGGCGGACGGGCTGCGGCTTCTGATCCTGGACGGGCGACTGCCGCTGGACGTGGTGCTGCCGGGCGAGCGCGAGCTGGCCCAGGTGCTGGAGGTCAGCCGCACCACCGTCACCGCCGCGTTCGCGGCGCTGCGCGACGAGGGTTTCCTGGACCGCCGCCAGGGCGCCGGCGCGCGCACCCGCCTGCCCGCAGGCCCCGGGCCGCGCGCGGCCGCACCGGTCCATGAGGGCGGTGAAGAGGGCGTGCTCGACCTGGGCGCCGCCGCGCCTCCGGCCAGCGACCTGATCCACGGCGCCTATGCCGCGGCGCTGAGCCTGCTGCCCGCGCACCTTGGCAACCATGGCTACGCGGCCCTGGGCCTGCCGATGCTGCGTCAGGTGATCGCCGCGCGCTACAGCCGGCGCGGCCTGGCCACCACAGCGGATCAGATCATGGTCACCAGCGGCGCCCAGCACGCCTTTGCCCTGCTGCTGCGCCTGATGTGCGGGCCGGGCGACCGGGTGGTGATCGACCATCCCACCTATCCACACGCCATCGACGCCATCCAGCGCGCCTCCTGCCGGGCCGTCCCGGTGGGTCTGCCGGTTGACGGATGGGACATCGATGGCCTCGCCGCGGCCCTGCGCCAGAGCGGCCCGCGCCTGGCTTATCTGATCCCCGAGTTCCACAATCCCACGGGGCGCTGGATGGACGCCCCCAGCCGGTCGGCGATCGCCGCGGCGGCCGCCCGGGCGCGCACCGCCCTTATATTCGACGAGACCCTGGTCGACCTCTGGATCGACGCCCCGACCCGCCCCTACGACTTCGACGCACCGCCCGAGGGGCTGATCCGGCTGGGCTCCATGGGCAAGAGCTTCTGGGGCGGGCTACGCCTGGGCTGGATCCGCGCCGACGTCCAGGTCATCCAGGGGCTCGCCCTGCGCCGCGCCTCCATCGACCTGGGCACGCCGCTGCTGGAACAGCTCGCCGCCGCCCACCTGCTGGCCGACGACGAGCCCGGCCTGGCGGTTCGGCGCGCGATGCTTCGCGACCGGCGCGATCATCTCGTGCAGCTGATGGCCGAGCGCCTGCCGGAGTGGATCGTGCGCTCACCGCCCGGCGGGCTGTCGCTCTGGGCGGAGCTGCCGGCGCCCGTCTCCTCCGCCCTGGCCGCCACCTGCGAACGCTTCGGCGTCCGCCTCGCCGCCGGCCCCCGCTTCGGCGTCGACGGCGCCTTCGAACGCTTCGTGCGCGTGCCCTACACCCTGTCGCCGGACCAGCTGGGCCAAGCGGTGGACCGCCTGGCCCTCGCCTACGCCCGCCTTCGCCCCGGCGCGACCCAGGCCCGCGCGCACGCGGGCGCCGTGGTTTAGGCGCGCGGCTCGCCTCTATTCTCCGCCACCCCGGCCCCCGCTCGTTCCCGCGCCGGCGGGAACCCAAGCTGACGGAGAATAGAGGCGAGCCGCGAGAGCCGGTCCCGGGGCCCACTTGGATCCCCGCCGACGCGGGGATGCGCGGAGGGAGGGCTGCCGGCCTGTCGCGACGACGAATTCGTGATCTGAACGTTCAGGCCGTCCAGCCCGGCGTTGACTCGCAACGAGCCCGCTGTATAACCGCGCGCTCCCGCTCGCTGGGCCTCCAGCGGGCGTGATCCGCATTGCACAGACACTCTTTAGTACCGAAGGCGCGAACGATGTACGCGGTGATCAAGACCGGCGGCAAGCAGTACCGGGTCAGCCCCGGCGACCTGCTGGTGGTTGAAAAGCTGGATGGCGAACCCGGCGCGGCCGTGGCCTTCGGCGATGTGCTTCTCCTGGGCGATGGCCAGGTCGTGACGATCGGCGCCCCGACCGTGGACGGCGCCTCCGTGGCGGCCACCTTGGTCGAGACCCGCAAGGGCGAGAAGGTCAAGATCTTCAAGAAGATCCGCCGCCAGGGCTATCGTCGCACCCGCGGCCATCGCCAGCACGAGAGCGTCCTGCGCGTCACCGGCATCACCGCCGGCGGCAAGGAAACCAAGTGGGACGGCGACGTTTCCCTGGTGACCAAGGCTGAGTTGGACGCCCGCGCCCGCGGCCTGGATTTCGCAACCCTCAACATCTCCAAGAAGACGCTGAAGGCCGCCGCCGCCCTGGTCGAGACGCCCAAGCCCGCGAAGGCGGCCAAGGCCCCCAAGGTCATCGACGCGGTGGTCGAGGATGCGGTGGTCGAGGACGCGGTCATCGAGGAGGCCGCCGCCGCGGCTCAGATCAACGCCCCGGTGGAGGCCGCCGAGGCCCCCGCCAAGAAGGCCGCGCCGAAAAAGGCCGCCGCTAAAACGGACAAGCCGGCCGAGTAATCGGGCCGGACAGTATAGGTAAGGACAGGAGCAACCCATGGCTCACAAGAAATCTGGCGGTTCCTCGCGCAACGGTCGCGATTCCGCGGGCCGCCGTCTCGGCGTGAAAAAGTTCGGCGGCGAGGCGATCAACGCCGGCTCGATCATCGTACGCCAGCGCGGCACGAAGTTCTGGCCGGGCGTGAATGTCGGCATCGGCAAGGATCACACCCTCTTCGCGCTGGTGACCGGCGCAGTGGCTTTCGTGACCAAGCGCAACAATCGCACCTACGCCATGGTGGTGCCGGCCGAGACGCTTCAAGCCGCCGAATAGGGCAAACCGCCTCGCTCCGGTTTCGCCCCAACGTTAGGGCAGACCGGATTGAAGACGACCTTTGCGGGGAGTCCGGTCAGCCGGGCTCCCCGCTTTCGTTTTCAGGGCCTACGAGCGCTGTCAGAAAAGTGGCAGCCGGTTTTTCGTCCGACAGCGCTCCACCTCACTCGGAGCGCCCTCCGCGCGGCGAACCGGATCCACTTCGCCTGAGGGCGCCCAAGGGCCGGGAGGTTTGAAGATGTGCGCCATTGATATCGTCCGGCCAACCGTCGAAACGGCGCGCCTGGTGTTGCGCCGTCCCATGGCGAGCGACGCTCACGACATCGCCACCCTGGCCAACGACCGCGGCGTGGTCGGCATGCTTTCCACATGGCCCTATCCCTTTGGCGTTGCGGACGCCGAGGCCTGGCTGGACCGGATCGCCGGCCTCGATCCGCGCCGCCGCGCCGACTTCGTCATCGAGCACCGCGAATTTGGCTCGATGGGCGTCATCGGCATCGGCGACAACGCCGAGGGCCGGCCGGAACTCGGCTATTGGCTGGGGCGGCCGTTCTGGGGCCGAGGCTTCGCCACCGAGGCGGTGACCGCCATGCTGGACTGGGTCCGGGCCGACTGGCGCAAGTCCGTCGTCTGGGCAGGCCACTTCGCGGACAACCCCGCTTCGGGCGAGGTGCTTTGCAAGGCTGGCTTCCTCTATACCGGCGACGTCGCGCCGAAAGCCTCGCTGGGCCGGGACGGCGCCATGACCCCCAACCGCATGATGGTGTGGCTGGCGTGATGGGACACCCGGTTTCATGCTAAGCGCTCCCGCCATGACGGCTGTCCCGTTCCTTGGCGACCTGCAGACCCGGCCCCTCTGGTGGCGCGGGCTCGCGGTCGTCGTGGGCGCCGCGGTCATGGCCGCCGCCTCGCAGGTCGAGGTCGCCGTCGGGCCTGTGCCGCTAACGCTGCAGAC
>JANPKX010000322.1:0-9071 GCA_031426235.1 Alphaproteobacteria bacterium
CGAGGGCAAGTACCCCGAGCGCGTGCTGGAAAAGGCCGTTGAGCGCATGCTGCCCAAGGAAAGCCCGCTGGCCCGCAAGCAGCTCACGCACCTGCGCATCTACAACAGCGGCGAGCATCCGCACGAGGCCCAGAACCCCGAGACCATCGCGTTCGCCGACCTGAACGCCAAGAACGTGCGGAGCGCCTGATGAGCGAAGCGACCACTCCCGAGGCCACCGGCTTCGACGCCCTGAAGGGCATGGGGACCGAAGCGTCGGAAAACATCGTCCGCGAGCCCAAGATCGATGCCCAGGGCCGCGCCTATGCCACCGGCAAGCGCAAGAACGCGGTCGCCCGCGTCTGGATCAAGCCCGGCAAGGGCTCGATCACGATCAACGGCCGCGACCAGGAGGTCTATTTTGCGCGCCCTGTGCTGCGGATGATGATCGCCCAGCCGCTGCAGGTCACCGACCGCCTCGGGCAGTTCGACGTGATCGTGACCGTCGAAGGCTCGGGTCTCTCGGGCCAGGCCGGCGCCGTCCGCCACGGCCTCTCCAAGGCCCTGACCTATTATGAGCCTGGCCTTCGCACCCTGCTCAAGCCGCACGGCTTCCTCACGCGTGACAGCCGCGTGGTCGAGCGCAAGAAGTACGGCAAGGCCAAGGCCCGACGCAGCTTCCAGTTCTCGAAGCGCTAAACCGCGCGCGAACATCTATGTTTGCGAGGGGGCGCTTCGGGAAACCGGAGCGCCCTTTCTCTTTGCCCGGACACCAAGGTCATGACCCACACTGTCTTCATCGATGGCGAAGCCGGCACCACCGGTCTTCAAATCCGCGAGCGTCTGGCGGGACGCGCTGATCTTGAGGTGCTGTCCATCGACCCCGCACGGCGCAAGGACGTTGACGCCCGACGCGAGCTGCTGAACGCCGCCGACGCCGTGGTGCTGTGCCTGCCCGACGACGCGGCGCGTGAGGCCGTGGGCATGATCACGTCCAATCGAGTCAAGGTCGTGGACGCCTCGACGGCGTACCGCACGGCCTTGAACTGGACCTACGGCTTCGCCGAGATGGCGTCGAGCCAGCGCGAGGCTATCAAGGGCGCGACGCGGGTCTCGAACCCGGGCTGCTATCCAACCGGCTTCATCGGTCTGGTCCGGCCACTCGTGGCGGCGGGTCTGGTCCCGGCCGACTATCCGTTCAGCGTCAACGCCGTCTCGGGCTACTCAGGGGGCGGCAAGAGCCTGATTGCGGAGCTTGAAGGCGAGGGCGGTGCAGGCGACGCCTTCCGCGCCTACGGGTTCAACCTGGCGCATAAGCACCTGCCGGAGATGAGGGTCCACGCGGGCCTGGCTCACGCCCCGGTGTTTGCACCAGCCGTCGGGCGCTACGCCCAGGGCATGCTGGTCGAGGTTCCATTGGCCCTGTGGGCTTTGCCCGGCAAGCCGTCGCCCGTTGACCTGCACGGCGCGCTGCAGGCGGCCTATGCGGGCGAGCCCTTTGTGGAGGTGGCGAGCGGAGTCGAATGCGCTGAACTGCAGAAGACTCGCGCCGGCGCCGGCGGCTATGTCGAGGCGCTCGACCCTGAAACCTTGAACGGGACAAACCGGATGCGTCTGTTCGTGTTCGGCAACTCCGATGGCAGCCAGGTGCGCCTGGTGGCCCTGCTGGATAACCTGGGCAAGGGCGCGTCAGGCGCGGCGGTGCAGAACCTCAACCTCATGTTGGGCCTTCCCGAGGGCGACGGCCTGTGATTCTGCGGCCCGCGAGGCCTGACGACGCGAGTCGCATCGCCGCGGTGATGCGCACGACGTTCCGGATTTCGCTGCCGTTTCTGCCAGACCTCCATACGGCCGAACAGGATCTTCGGTACGTGTCCAGCCACCTGATGCCCGAGACGACGGTGTGGGTTGCGGAACTGGCCGGCGAGATCGTGGGCTATGTGGCCTTCCGAAGCGACTGGATCGACCATCTCTACATCCACCCCGATCACCAAGGGCAGGGGATCGGGCCAGCGTTGCTCGCGAAGGCGCTCGAGGATGGTCAGACCAAGCAATTGTGGGCCTTCCAGCAGAACGCGCGCGCGCGCCGGTTCTACGAAGCGCGGGGCTTTGTCGCTGTCGAATTCACCGATGGCGCCGGCAATGAGGAAAAGACGCCGGACGTGCGTTACGAATGGCGGCTACCCTCCCTGTAACCTTTTGCCCGCTGGACCCGTACTTGAGATCATGAGCATGGCCACAATCCCCTCCCGCCGCGGCTTCCTGGCCGCCGTTTCGATCTTCAGCCTGGGCGCGCCAGCGATCGGCCGCGCCGCGGACGCCTATTCGGCCTCACCTTTCCGCAAGATCGCGGACGCCGATTGGCGAAAGCGGCTGCCGCCGGCCAGCTACGAGGTCTTGCGCCAAGAGGGTACTGAGCGTGCCGGAACCAGCCCGCTCAACCGGGAAAAACGCAAGGGCGCGTACGTCTGCCTGGGATGTGACCTGCCGCTGTTCAGCTCGGAGACGAAGTACGAGAGCGGCACCGGCTGGCCCAGCTTCTTCCGGGCGCTCCCTGGAGCGATCGCGACCAAGACGGACTACAAGATTGGGGTCCCGCGCACCGAGTACCACTGCGCCCGCTGCCTGGGTCACCAAGGACACGTCTTCGATGACGGTCCCCGTCCGACCGGACTGCGCTACTGCAACAACGGGGTCGCCCTGAAGTTCGTGCCCGCGTAGCGACCTAAAGCTTGGCCCCCGCGACCGGGACCGCCTCGCTCTGCCGCAGTTTGCCGGCGCCGGAGATGTCGGTGCTGAGCGCCGGCGGCCGGGTCAGGAGCTTGACCACGGCGGCGCCGGAGATCTCCAGGTCAGCCCGGTCGACAGGGGCGACGGCCGCCTCAGAGGCCCCAGACGCCTCAACCTCGGCGGACTTGGACTTGAGCGCGCCGAGGTCGGCCTCGGCGTTGCCCGAGAGGTCGACGGCCACCGTCTGGGCCTGCCCCACCGCGGTGACCTCGGCGTTGCCGGAGGCTTCAACCTCGAACGTGGGTTGGTTGTAGCCTTCGATCTCGAGGGTGCTGGCGCCGGAGATCTCGAAGCTGCGGATGTTGGGCGCCTGAACGACAATGGTCAGCCGGCTGCGCCGATGCGGATGCCGGTCGGCGTATCGGATGCTGTCGCCCCGCACGATGAGCCGAGAGACGTCGCGTTCGGGTCCGGTCACCGTGACGGTGGCAGGCCCGGTCGCCTGGACGTAACGGACGTCAGCGGCCACGTCGATCTCGAGGGCGTCGGCGCCGGACCAGGCCAGGGTGCGGGTCACCGGCGGCCCCGAGGCTTGTACGCCTTCATGCTCGTCGCTCCAGCCCCAGTGCCGGCCTTTCCAGTCGCCGCTGGCCCAGCCCCAGCCGCCGCGGGTGACGATATCCGGACCGCCGAGCGCGAAGGCTGCGGAGAGCGAGGCCGCCGACAGAATGAAGCCGGTCACGGCGACGATGATGAGTACGCGGATCATGTGGTGGTCCTCACGCTTCGAGGGCCGGCTTCAGCAGCCGGTAGTGCAGGCGTCCGTACCAGACGAGCGCGTTGATCAGGCCGATGGAAACGATGGCCAGCACAGCCCCGCCGGACGCGGCGCCGGCCATCAGGCCGATGCCCGCGAGCACGGCCGCGGCGGCGCCGCCGGGCGGGTCCATGAAGGGGCCAGCCGCGAAGACGATGCCGCCGGCGAAGAACACCGCCACGACGGCGATGATCAGGCCGAAGATCGTGGCGCCGATGGTCATCAGCACCGGCAGCAGGATCAGCAGGTCGATGGCGCCCAGGCCAAGGACGGCGAAGATGGCGGAGGCGGCGGCTGAGGGGCTGCGTTCGTCGCGCCAGCGCGTCAGAGTGCTTTCAGCGCGCAACTCTCGCGCCAACCGGTCGGGATCGCCCAGCGCCTGGGCCACCTCGTCTTCGCTACGGCCCGCGGCGGCGCCGTCGGTAAAATGCGCCTCGTAGTCGGCGACGATATCCGCCACGGCCTGCGGGGGCAGCCCGCGCAGGCCTTCCCGCAGCCGGACCATGAAGGCCTGCCGATTCATTTTGCCCCTCCAAACACGATCTGATCGACGGCCGCCGAGAACGAGGTCCAGGCGGCCTGCTGACTGGCGTAGCCCTGCTGGCCCGCCTCGCTCAGCCGGTAGTACTTGCGGGGCGGACCCGAGGAGCTCTCGACCAGGTAGGTCTGGACAAGCCCGTCCGCCTGGAGCCGGCGCATCAGCGGATAAATGGTGCCTTCACCCATGCCGATCGCGTCAGCCAGCCGCGCGGCGAGGTCATAGGCGTAGCTGTCCTGCTTATGCAGGAGCGCGAGCACGCAAAGCTCCAGCGCGCCCTTCTTCAGTTGGATTTCGATGGCTTCCGGCACAGCGGCGCGCCTCCTTGCGTGCTCATTAGCTACGACAAGGTATTGGTTGGTGCAAGGTAGCTGGCATTAAACGTTAGTAACATTGAGCTGCGGGGCGACCTGCGAGCTTCTCAGCCGGAGGCGCGGCGCATCCGCCCCCGCTCGGCGCGGTTGGGTGGGCGGCTCAGGGTGGGGGTCCGGGACTAGAGATCGGCGGGCTGCCTCTGCCTAATTCGATAAGGGATCCGTGCACGGATCCCCATCTCGCTCACCGCTGCGTCCGCGGAGATCCAAGCCGGTTTGGAGCTACCACCCAGTTTTCGACGCGGAGATCGCCGAGACCCGCAGAGGGTGAATCTTTGCTACTTCGTGCCCTCCGCGGCTGGATCCTTCTGCAGCTTGGGTTCCCGCCGACGCGGGAACGCGCGGATGCGAGAGTCCGCGCGCCACCGCCAAATCCGCCCCTCCCCGCGTCGGCGGGGATCCAGGCGCCGAGCGCCTGGGTCTCCTAGCTCTTGACCTTCACATACTCGCCCGGCGCGTCTCCGAGGGGCGGCAGTGGGCCCTTGGCGGGGTCGCGGGCGGGAATCTTCTTGCCGGAGCGTTCGCCAAGCCAGGCGGCCCAGTGCGGCCACCAGGAGCCGGGGTGCTCGACCGCGCCGGCCTGCCATTCGGCGATCGAGGCGGGGAGGGCCGTGTTGGTCCAATGCTGATATTTGTTGGCGACCGGAGCGTTGATGACGCCCGCGATGTGACCCGAGCCGGCCATCGTGAAGGTCGTCGGGCCGCCGAACAGCCGAGCGCCCTTGTAGACCGACCGCGCCGGGGCGATGTGGTCTTCCTTGGACGACTGGACGTAGATCGGCACCTTCACCTGGGAGAGGTCGATGCGAACGTTGTCCAGCACCAGGTCGCCCTTGGCCATGGCGTTTTCGCCGTAAAACTTGCGCAGATAGAAGGTGTGCAACGTCTTGGGCATGCGGGTCTGGTCGGAGTTCCAGAACAGCAGGTCGAAGGGTTTCGGCTCCTTGCCTAAGAGGTAGTTGTTGACGAAGAACGACCAGATCAAATCGTTGCCGCGCAGGGCGTTGAAAGTGTCGGCCATGGTCGCGCCAGAGAGGACGCCGCCGCCCTCGTCCATCTTGGCCTCGAGGTCCTTCAACCAGTCCTCGTTGGTGAACAGCAGCAGGTCTCCGGCCTCGGAGAAATCCTGCTGGGCGGCGAAGAAGGTCGCCGAGCCGATGGAGGTGTCGCCCTTCACCGCCATGTGGGCCAGGGTCGCCGACAGCAGGGTGCCGCCGATGCAGTAGCCGACGGTGTTCACGTGATCGACGCCGGCCTGTTTGGTCGCGGCCGCCACCCCCTCGTAGATACCCTGGCGCATGTAGTCTTCGAAGGTCTTGGTCGCCAGCGTGGAGTCCGGGTTCACCCAGGAGGCGACGAAGACGGTGATGCCCTGGCTGGCCAGCCACCGGATCAGCGAGTTCTCCGGCCGCAGGTCCATGATGTAGAACTTGTTGATCCACGGCGGGAAGATCAGCAGGGGGATTTCGTAGACCTGGTCGGTTGATGGAGAAAACTGCAGCAGTTCAATGATTTCGTTGCGGAAGATCACCTTGCCAGGCGCCGTCGCGACGTTCTCGCCGATCTTGAACATCTCGTAGTCGGTCTGGGCGATCGAGAGCGCCCCGCCGCCGCGCGTCAGGTCAGCCTGGAAGTTTTCCATACCCTTGAGCAGGCTGGCGCCCCCGGTGGCCATCACTTCCCTCAGGGCCGCCGGGTTGGAGGCGAGGAAGTTGGAGGGGGCGAAGGCGTCGGTCAGCATCCGCATGAAGAACTCGACCCGGCGCTTTTCCAGCGGGTCCACGCCGTCGACGCCGCCGACCATGTCATTGAGGAAGTTGGCGGTGAGCAGGTACGACTGCTTGATCGCGTCGAAGACGGGATTGTCCGACCAGTCGGGGTCATTGAACCGCTTATCGCCCTTGGCCGGGCTCACGACGGGCGTGGTCACTTCGCCCCCGGCGCGTTTGGCGGTCGATTGCCACAGGTCTAGATAGCGGGAGAAGAGGTCGGCCTGGGCGCGCATGATGCGGTCGGGCTGGGCAGCCAGGCGGCCCATCACCTGGGTCAGGGCCGGCGCGACGTGGAACGGATCGGGGGCCAGGGCGGCCGGGCGCTCGGCCTGGCGAAGCGCCATCTCGGCGATCGCGCCCTGGGCCGTGATCGCGGCCTTGGCGAGGTTCATCGACAGGTTTTCGATCTGCGCGCGCTGATCGGCGGTAAAGGTCGCCGGCTCGAAGCCGGCGGGCATCGGGAAGGGCGTCGCGGCCGGCGCGGCGGGGCGCTCCGGCGCGAAACCGGGAGCCGGAACCTCGGCCGTGATCGGGGGGGGCGCGGTCGACTTGGCGGGCTTCTCGGACTTGCCTGGACCTTTCGCGCCGCCCTTTTTCTTGGACCCCTTGGCGGGGGTTGCGGTCTGCTCGCTCATGGACAGGTCCTTCTGATCGGCGCGGATTGGGTTCGCGCTCTTTCGCGTTTGGCGATCATCGCATAAGACCTGGGCGCAATGAACGCTCCGCGCCGGCCTTTTTCGATCCTTGCCCGCTCAGCTGCCGTGGTGGCCTGCGCGGCCGTCGGCGGCTGTGTCGGCGCGCCGTTCCAGGACGCCAAGGTCGATCCGACTTCGCCCGTGGCCGCCGACGTGGCGCGCATCACCCGGACCGGGGGGCCGTTCCCGACATTTGCGGGCATTCCCAAGGCGCCGACCGACATCCGTCCGCTGGCCGCCTATGGGCGCGAGGCGCGGGCGATCCTGGCGGAGGGGGCGGCGCTGGAGGCCGCGACCGCGCCGGGGACCTGGACCCTCGAGGGCACCGACGCGTTCGCCGAGAAGAGCCGCCGCGACGCCGGTCCTCAGATCGCACCTCCGACCCCCGGAGACGCCGAGGCCTTCGCCCGGGCGCTGCGCGAGCGAGCTACACCGCCTCCGCCGCGTTGAGGCTGTATCGGTCCCGTAGCGCCGCGAGAGGCATAAAAATCCCAAACCCGGCTTGGCGGACTCTGCCCGGAGTCGTATCGAAGCCTGACTTCAGCTCGCAGATCGGCCGCATGGGCGAAGCGCGGCGCAAGAGCTTTTGATTATGACACCCGAATTCCACCGTATCCGACGCCTCCCGCCCTATGTCCTGGAGGAGGTCAACCGCATCAAGGCCCGCCTGCGCGCGCAGGGGACCGACATCATCGATTTCGGCATGGGGAACCCTGACATGCCGACGCCAAAGCACATCGTCGACAAGTTGATCGAGACGGCCCGAGACCCCAAAGCAGGGCGCTATTCCGCGTCCAAGGGGATCCACGGCCTGCGCAAGGCCATGGCGGGCTATTACGAGCGCCGGTTCGACGTGAAGCTGGACCCAGACACCGAGGTCATCGCGACCCTCGGCTCGAAGGAAGGCTTCGCAAACCTGGCCCAGGCGCTCACCGCGCCCGGCGACGTGATCATCTGCCCGAACCCCGCCTATCCGATCCACGCCTACGGTTTCATCATGGCCGGTGGAGTTATCCGCCATGTGCCGGCCCTGTCGCCCGAGGAATACCTGGCGGGCGTGAGCCGGGCGGTGAAGCACTCTGCTCCGCCGCCGACCGTCTTGATCCTCAGCTATCCGTCGAACCCGACAGCCCAGTGCGTCGACCTGGAGTTCTACCGCGACGCGATCCAACTGGCGCGCAAGCACGACATGCTGGTGATCTCCGACATCGCCTATTCCGAGATCTATTTCGACGACAAACCGCCACCCTCGGTGCTGCAGATCGAGGGCGCGAAGGACATCGCCGTCGAGGTCAACTCATTGTCCAAGACCTTCGCCATGGCCGGGTGGCGTGTGGGTATGGTGGTCGGAAATGCGCGGATCTGTTCGGCCCTGGCGCGGGTGAAGTCGTATCTGGACTACGGCGCCTACACGCCGATCCAGGTGGCGGCGGCGGCGGCCCTGAACGGCCCTACCGATTGCATCGAAGAAATCCGCGGCATCTACAAGAGCCGCCGCGACGTGCTGGTCGAAACCATGAAGCGAGCCGGCTGGGACATTCCGTCCCCGTCCGCCTCGATGTTCGCCTGGGCCCCGGTGCCGGAACAGTTCAAGGCGGCAGGCTCGCTGTTGTTCTCCAAGCTGCTGATCGAAGAGGCCGGCGTGGCGGTGGCTCCGGGCGTGGGTTTTGGTGAGTACGGCGAGGGCTTTGTGCGCGTGGGTCTGGTCGAGAACGAACATCGCATCCGGCAGGCGGCGCGCAACGTGAAGAAGTTCCTGGCGAACGCCGACGACATCCTGGGACGGGCGCACAACGCGCTTGCCGCCCAATGAGCCTCATGGCGGACCCCAAAACCTGGCGTATCGGCGTCGCGGGCCTCGGTACTGTCGGCGCCGGTCTGCTGACCTTCCTGGCGGACAAGCCCGATTTCGCGCCGGCCGGGGGCAGGGTGCTCGTCGCCGGGGTCTCCGCCCGCTCGCGCTCGCGTCCGCGGCCCTTCGATATCGCGAACCTCCCCTGGTTCGACGACCCGGTCGCCCTGGCGCGATCACCGGACATCGATGTGTTCGTGGAACTCATCGGCGGCTCGGATGGTCCAGCCAAGGCGGCGGTCGAGGCGGCGCTGAAGGCCAGCAAACCCGTGGTCACTGCCAACAAAGCGCTGATCGCCGAGCATGGCGCGGAG
>JANPKX010000323.1:0-3212 GCA_031426235.1 Alphaproteobacteria bacterium
TAGGTCGCCGCGGCGCCGTCCTTGAGGACCTCGACGCGGCCGATCGCGCCTTGCGGCAGCAGGTTGGTGTCGACGACCCCGTTGGCGAACGGGTTGGTCACCATCCGACGGCCGTTCATCAGGACGAGGGTCCGCTGCGAGCCCAGTCCGCGCAGGTTGATGGAGCCGGACCCTTCCGAGCCCTGGGCTCGGGGGTCAAACTGGTTCGTGTCGCCGAGAACACCGCTGGAGACCGAGAGCTGCTTGATGAGTTCGAGCGTGGAGGGCGAGCCCTGCTTCTCGAGGTCTTCACGGCTGATCACGTCGACCGGCAGCGCCGCATCCTCCGGCGTACCGCGGATGAACGACCCGGTGACGACCACCTCGGTGACTTCATTGGCGGCGCTCGCCTGGGCGTACGCGCCGGTGGCGCACAGGCTGGCCATGGCGACCGCCAGCATGGACGTGTTGCAGAAGAACCTGCTCTTCATCTTGGTTTCCTTCCCCGTACCGCCTCTGGATGGGCGATATTCCGAGACCGCAGTTGAGCCGGAATATTTCAACTACGCCATCAATATCTCGCAGTTTTATGAACGCGGGTCGGAGTGCGGCGCCGGGGCCACAACTGCCCGGACAGAAGCGGCGCGGTAGCGAATAAGGCTTATGGGGCAAAGGTTTGCGCGACCTGCGCGAAATTGGGTCCGAGCTACGCCTTGACGGGCTTTTCGAGCTCCAGAATAGCCTCGCCCAAGGCTTCAAGTCGGGCGTGCAACAAAGCCTGAGCGTCGTAGAGCCCCTGGTTGTAGACATGGGGGCCGAGTTGCTCGATCAGGAAATCGAGCAGGAAGACGGCGTCGAAGCCGGCGACCTCGAGCTCCAGCTCATCCTTCAGGTATCGGGTGAGCGCCCGGGCGAGCGAATCGCGAGCCTCCTTGGGAAGTTCGATCCTGGCCATAGGAGTCACGATGACGGTCACGCTGCACGGCATCAAGAGCTGCGACACCATGAAGAAGGCCTCGAGCTGGCTGGATGCGCATGGCGTCGCCTATGTGTTCCACGACTATAAGAAGGCTGGCGTCGACCGGGCGATCCTGCAGCGATGGGTGAACCAGATCGGCTGGGAGGCGCTGCTCAACCGGGCCGGGACCACGTTCCGCGCCCTGCCGGAGGCCGATCGGCGGGATCTGACCGCCGAGACAGCGGTGGCCCTGATGCTGGCGCAGCCCTCAATGATCAAGCGTCCGGTGCTGGATCGAGACGGCGAGCTCATCGTCGGCTTCAAACCGGAAATCTACGCCGCGGCGTTGGCTGACTGAACCGAGGAGGCGCCACAACGCTCGCACCGCGAAACATGACCAAGGTTTCACCCGCCGACCTGCATCTGACCATCGCGCCTCGCGCCTCTCAGTGTCAGAAGCGGGCGTTGCGCCCTGCCGCTCTTGGACGAGGAGACCTTTAGGTCATGGAAGCCATCTTCATTGTCGCGATCATCTTCGGCTCGATCGCCTCGCTGTTCATCGTGCCGCGCTATTTCAAGAGTCAGGAACGCCAGAAGATGGCCGACACCCTGCGGGCGGCGATCGAGCGCGGCCAGCCTCTGCCCACCGAAGTGATCGACGCCATGTCGAGCAATGTGCGCAGCCCAGGCTTGCCACCGTCGCCGCAGCGCGATCTGCGGACGGGCATCATTTGGCTGGGCGTCGGCGTCGGTTTCGGTGCGTTCGGACTGGCCGTCAGCTTCGAGGAGCCGGACGCGCTTTACCCGCTGTTCGGCATGGCTGCCTTCCCGATCTTCATCGGCCTGGCCTTCATCGCCCTCGGCCTCCTGAACCGCACCCGCTAGGACGCGGGCGGGGGAAGCGACCCATGTCAGGGGTCAATCAGGCCAGTCTCGCCAGCTACCACGACGTGGAGCTCGCGGCGTTCGCCGCAGCGGGCGAGCGAAGGGCGTTTGGCGAACTGGTGCGCCGCCACGGCTCGGCCGTCCGCCACCTGCTGCGCCGAATGGGCGCGCAGGCCGCCGAGGCGGACGATGTGGCGCAGGATGCGTTTCTGGCGGCCTTTGAACGGATCACCGAGTTCCGGGGCGAGGGCGCGTTCGCGGGCTGGGTGAAGAAGATCGCGGCGCGGCAGTATCTGCGCAGGCTGCAGCGTGAGAAGCGGCTGAGCGCCTATGCCGAGGCCGAGGGGCAGATCCAGGACGAGGGCGAAGCGGGCATTGTGGCGCCGGAGGGCCGGATCGACCTGGACGAGGGTCTGAAGGCGCTATCGGCCGCTGAACGGATGTGCGTGTCCATGTGTTACGGGGCGGGGCTCTCCCACGGTGAGGCGGCGGAGGCCTTGCGCCTGCCGCTCGGAACGGTCAAATCCCATGTCAAACGTGGTCTGGAGAAGCTCAGAACGCGACTGGCGCCCGGCGAGGGCGCCCGCGGTGATGCGAGGCGCGGCAATGGCTGAGATCGATTTCGAACGCCGCCTGGAGCGGCTGTTCGGCGGCACGCCGGACCTCCCCGACGCCCAGGCCTTCGCCGACCGCATCGAACGGCGGCTCAATCGGGGCTGGACCGCGCGCCGCTGGCTGATCGGTGCGGCTGGGCTGGCCGGCGGCGTGATCGGCGCGAGCCAGCTCGTCGTCTCCAACCTGGGACAACGTGTGGCGGACGCCGAACAGTCGGCGCGGACCCTCGGCCAGGGTCTGGCACGCGTGACGCCGTCGTCGGACGTGCTCTCGGTGCTGTCCGGTGGCTACGGTCTTTGGGTCGCCGTCGGTCTGGCTGTCCTGTTGATGGGGTTCGCGGTCGCGCGGGTCATCGAGGAACTCTGACGCGGCTTCGCCTCAGCATCGGATGACCACCTTGCCCATGTGGGCGCCGCTCTCGAGGTGGGCGAACGCTTCCCGCGCCTCCTCGAACGCGAACACCCGGTCGATCACCGGACGAAGGCCGCTCTGCGCCACGGCTCGCGCCACCTCGACCAGACCGGCGCGGTCGCCAACCGTGATGTTGCGGAAACTCGCCCCGCTCAGCTTCAACTGGAAGAAGTCGATGCCTGGGTTCTCGGTGCTGAGGAAGCCGATGGAGGCGATTTCCCCACCCAAGGCGACGGCGCGTAGGGACTGGGCGATCGTTCCAGGCCCGCCCACCTCCACCACGCGATCGACGCCCCGTCCGGCTGTCAGAGCGCGGACGCGCTTTCCCCACTGCGGATCCTCGGCGTAGTTCACGACGTCGCTG
>JANPKX010000324.1:0-4888 GCA_031426235.1 Alphaproteobacteria bacterium
GACAGCCTCAGAAGTTCAGCCTCATCGAACCCGTCAGCCGGCCGGACCGTCGTCACCGACGGGCGCCCTTCGGTCAGGGTTCCGGTTTTGTCGAGCACCAGGGTATCGACCTTCTCGAACCGCTCCAGCGCCTCCGCGTTCCGGATCAGGACGCCGGCGTGGGCGCCGCGCCCGACACCGACCATGATCGAGATCGGCGTGGCGAGACCGAGTGCACAGGGACAGGCGATGATCAGCACGGAGACGGCGGCGACCAGTCCGAACGAGAAGCGCGGTTCGGGCCCGATCAGCGACCACGTCACAAAGGCGATCGCCGCCACCAGGATCACTGTGGGAACAAACCAACCGGACACCTGATCGGCCATCCGCTGGATGGGGGCGCGGCTGCGCTGGGCCTGGGCGACCATCTGGACGATCTGCGACAGCAAGGTATCCGCGCCGACCTTTTCCGCCCGCATCAGGAAGGAACCGGTCTGGTTGATCGCACCGCCCACGACCTTGTCGCCGACCTCCTTGGTGACCGGCATCGACTCGCCGGTGACCATGGATTCGTCGATCGCCACGCGGCCTTCCACGAGCTCGCCATCGACGGGCACCTTCTCCCCTGGCCGCACGCGCAGCCGGTCACCCACCACGATCTGATCAAGGGTCACCTCCTCATCGCCGCCGTCATCGCCCACGCGTCGTGCGGTCTTTGGGGCGAGGTCGAGGAGCGCACGGATGGCGCCTGAGGTCTGCTCGCGCGCTCTCAGTTCCAGCAGTTGCCCCAGCAGCACCAGAACGGTGATGACCGCTGCAGCTTCGAAATAGATCGGGACGGACCCGTCCGCGCGGCGGAAGGCCGGAGGGAACAGCCCAGGCGCCAGTACGGCGACGACGCTGTACGTCCAGGCCACGCCCACGCCCATGGCGATCAGGGAGAACATATTGAGCTTGCGCGTGACCAGCGAACGCCAGCCGCGCTCGAAGAACGGCCAGCCGGACCACAGGACGACGGGCGTCGCGAGTGCGAACTGTATCCAGCCCGAGGTCTGGCCGCTGAGCCGCATCATCAGCCCTGTCAGGTGGCCGCCCATCTCCAGGGCGAACACGGGCAGCGCCAGCGCCAGGCCGACCCAGAAGCGACGGGTGAAATCCACCAGCTCAGGGTTGGGGCCCGCATCGGCCGTGACCAGATCAGGCTCAAGGCCCATGCCGCAAATCGGGCAAGAGCCTGGCCCCACCTGTCGGATTTCCGGGTGCATGGGGCAGGTGTAGATCGTCCCTGCCGGCGCGGGCGGATCCTCCGGACCCTGGGCTCCAGCCGCGTACTTCCCGGGATCGGCGACGAACTTGGTCCGGCACCCGGCAGAGCAGAAATGGACGTCGTGGCCGTCATGCTCAGCGTGGTGCGGCGTCTTGAGCGGATCGACCGTCATTCCGCACACCGGATCGATCACGGCCTCGCCCTCCCCCGTAAGCGGGGCGTGCGAATGATGCTGATGACCGGTTCTCATCGTTGGCCTCTGTTTCTGGACGCCTGCCCGGCGCTAAACGCGACTTATATACCCTGGCTGGGTATTTCAACCCATACCATCTACGGGTATATGAGGAACGCGCGGAGGACACCCCTTGATCCAGGACAACAAACCAAAGCTGCTCAACCGTTTGAACCGCGTCGAAGGGCAGGTGCGCGGCATCGGGCGCATGATCGAAGAAGACCGCTACTGCATTGACGTGCTGACCCAGATACGGGCGGTCCGCGCCGCGCTCGCCAAAGTGGAGAGTGAGATGCTGAAGGCCCACCTCGACCACTGTATCGAGAGTGCAATTGTCAGCGGAGACACGGCGGAACAGCGAAAGAAGGCTTCGGAACTGATCGAATTGCTTGAGCGCGCACGGTGATCCTGTTGCTGGATCTGATGTCAAAAGGTGACTGGGCGAGGTTTACAACCCGCGCGCAATTCTAGCGGGGCGCTGCGTGAGGAGACGAGTCCCATCCGAAGTGTAACCCCCTCAGGGCGGTTCGCGCGGCTTATCTGGCGCCGTTGAACCACAGTCGCGGCTGCTCGTCCCGCCGCAGCCGGTTGGAGATCGGGGCCCGCCCTGTGGAACGGCCCAGGTGATGGCCATACCGATCCCGCGCCGACTGATTCCAACCCGATGACCCGGACGCCGCCCTGACCCACGGGGGTCGGCCCAGGCGACGCCCCGCCCCCACGGGAGGCCGCCGCGGGGCCCGGGCGCGAACGCCGTCTGGACGAACCCTCGGGCATCGTTACGTTCCGCCGATTGCGGACGTTCGCCGCGGGGGAGACCGATGCCAGGCTCGAAGACGGAGCGCGGACGCGCGGGCGGCGGCACGGCCGGCCTGCGGGGATGGCTGACGCGCCACGAGTTGGCGGCCGTGCTCGGGCTGGCGCTCGTGGGGTTGCTGGCGCGTCTGATCTGGGTGAGCCTGGACGGGCGGCTGGCGCCCGTGGTGTCGGAGACCCAGCAGGTCGCGGCCTGCTTTGCGCGCACTGGCGCCCTCTGCGACGCCTACTTCCCGGGGCAGGGACCCACGGCGCACGTCAATCCCATCATGCCCATGATTGCCGGCCTGACCTATCGCGCGTTCGGCGAGGGCTCGCTGGCGACCGAGATCGTGCTGACCATTCTGGCCCTGAGCGCCCTGACCGTGACGCTGCTGGCCCTGTATCTGGCATTCCGCCGCCTGGGCGCGCCCATCGAGGCGCGCCTCGCGGCCCTGGCCGCGGCCCTACTCCTGCCCATGAACTTCCGGTGGGAGACGGTGAGCATGCGGCTGTTCGAGGGCGCGTTGTCGGCGTCGTTGCTCGCGGTCAGCCTGTTGCTGGTGCTACGTCTCGACAGCCGCGAGGATGCGCTGCGGCCGCGCGACTACCTCCTGGCGGCCGTGCTGGCCGGGTTCCTGGCCCTGATCAATCCGCCCGCCGCCCTCGGCGCCTATGGCGCGCTGGGGATCCTGACCCTGAAGCGGGCGCCCATGCGCCGCTGGCCGGGCGTGGCGCTGGTGATGACCCTGGGCCTGGCGGTCTTCATCACGCCGTGGGGTCTGCGCAACCAGGAGGTCCTCGGTCGGCTGATCCTGTCGCGTAGCAACTTCCCGCTGGAACACGCCCTGGGCTTTCATCCGGCGGCGGTGGCGCCCAGCGACCCGGCGGCCGTGTTCCGCGTCCGCGCCCATGCCATCCATCCCTATTCGGACGACCCCAACGCGCCGGGCCGGCTGGAGGCCATGCGCGTCGGCGAGCTCGCCTACATGGACCGGCTGGCCGCGGAGACGACCGCCTGGACGCGGGCCCATCCTCTCGACGCCGCGCGCCTGGCCGCGCGCCATCTGACCGAATTCTGGCTGCCGCCAAGCTGGCTGTGGAATCTCCACGGCAACGAGACCGCGCCGGCGGGGCCGCGGCAGGCCTTCGTCTGGGCCACCACCCTGGCCGCCTTCGCAGCCGTGGCTTGGCGGCTGATCCAGGCGCCGCTGGGACCGGGGCTCTACCTCGCCTGCGTGCTGCTCATCCCCTCCCTGCCCTACGCCCTGGTCCAGCCGATCCAGCGCTACCGGTATCTGGTGGCCATGCTGATCCTGTTTCTGGCCGCGGACTTCGCCGCCCGGGCCTGGGCCTGGGCGGCCAGCCGCCGCCTTGCGCCAGGGAGCGCAGACCCTAGAGCCTAGGGCCGGACCTGCGGCAAGCGCCGACCGAACGGGCAGGATGCGGATAACCGTCGCCTGAACTTGTCGGTTCCCATAAGAGCGGTACGCTGCGGGCGCTGTCGTGCGCTGGGCGCTGAGGAGATTGGGCGCGATTTTCAGGAGGGGCTGGACTCAGGCGTGGCTCTGCGGCGTGGCCCTGGCCGGATTGGCCGGCTCCGCTGAGGCCGCCGAGGCGCGCCTGCGCTTCTCCATTCCGCCACGCGGCTACGCCGACGCCCTGATTGACCTGGGCGTCCAGGCCAATGTCTCCGTCCTTGGCACCGCCGCATGCGGGACCGGCGGGCGCGTGGAACTCTCCGGCCGGTTCACCGTGGCGGAGGCGCTTGAGCGTCTCCTGGCCAGCGCGCCGTGCGACTATGGAATCGTGGACGCCCGCACCGTGCGCATCACCCGCGCCAGGCCCGCGCCGCGCGTCCAGCCTCCGCCGGCCAGCGACCGGGCGCCGGCGCTCGTCTCCGAAGTGGTCATCACCGCGACCAAGCGGGCGGTGGCCCTGGACCGGCTGCCCGCCGGCGCCAGCGCCCTCTCCCGCGCCCAGATCGATGGAACAGGCGCCGTGGACGTCCGCGCCGCCGCCGGGCTGCTGGCCGGCGTCATCACCACGAACCTGGGCCCGGGGCGCGACAAGCTGCTGATCCGCGGCCTGTCGGACGGCTCGTTCACCGGCCGCACCCGCTCGACCGTCTCGACCTACCTCGACGACGCGCCGATCAACTACAATGCGCCGGACCCGGACCTGCGGCTGGTGGATGTGGACCGCGTCGAGGTGCTGCGCGGACCGCAAGGCGCGCTCTACGGCTCCGGGGCCATCGGCGGCGTCTACCGCATCGTCACCCGCAAGCCCGACCTGCAACAGTTCGAGGCCGGGGCCACGGCCGGCGTCGCCACGACCAAGGGCGGCAGCAACAGTTACGAGCTCGACGGCTATGTGAGCGTGCCGATCGTCAAGGACCGGATCGCCGTTCGCCTGGCTCTCTACGACGAGGTGCAGGGCGGCTACCTGGACGACGTGAACCTGCGCATCACCAACGTGGACCAGACCCGGCGCAATGGCGGCCGCCTGGCCGTGCGCGTGCGGGTCTCGGACACGTGGCGGCTGGACGCCCTGGCCGCGACCCAGAACCTGCGCTCGGACGACACCCAGTACATCACCGTCGCCATCGCCAACCG
>JANPKX010000325.1:0-2058 GCA_031426235.1 Alphaproteobacteria bacterium
TCAACGCCCGCGGCACGCTGGAAGGCTGCAGCATCATCTCGGAAGATCCGGCCGACATGGGCTTCGGTGACGCCGCGATGAAGATGAGCAAGCTGTTCAAGATGCGGCCTCAGACCAAGGACGGGCAGCCGGTGGATGGCGGTACGGTCCGCATTCCGCTTCGCTTCGTGCTGCCGAAGGGCTGATCAGCCCGCATCCGTGGCGACGAAAAGACAAGGCCTCGGCCGCTTCGGCAGCCGGGGCCTTTTTCTTTGGCGCCAGTCTGAGAGCCGTCGCCGGGACGCTTGATCCGTGCTGTTGACGCGGCTAGAAGCGTGCCCTCGCGACAGGCCGCCTTAGCTCAGTTGGTTAGAGCGCTAGATTGTGGATCTAGAGGTCCTCCGTTCAAGCCGGAGAGGCGGTACCATCGCTGTCGAGGCGCCCGTTAGGTGGCGTCGAGGATCGCCAGCGTCTCGCGAAGTTCACGCTTCAAGAACTTTCCATTGGCGTTGCGCGGCAGGGGCTCGGTGAGCAGCCAGATGTATCGTGGCGCCTTGTGTCGGGCGATCAGGCTGACGCAATGGGCGCGGAGAGCCTCGGCGGTCAGGTCAGCGCCCGGCCTCGGGACGATCGCCGCGGCGACCTCCTCGCCCAGCCGATCATCGGGCACGCCGAAGACGCAGCACTCCGCTACGCCATCGTGCTGGTGCAAGGTCGCCTCGACTTCGGCGCAGTAAATGTTTTCCCCGCCGCGCAGCACCATGTCCTTCTTGCGATCGACGAGGAAGATGAATCCCTGCTCGTCGATGTAGGCGACATCGCCAGTGTGCAGCCATCCGTCGGTGATGGAGGTGGCCGTCGCTTCGGGCCGGTTGATGTAGCCCTTGATCACGGCCGCGCCCCGCACCCAGAGTTCGCCCGGCTGTCCGAGGGCCACGGTCTCGCCGTCATCACCGACAACCCGTGTTTCGAACGTCGGCATGGCGCGACCGCAGCTGGCCGGCTTGTCGACGAAGAAGTCTCCGGAGATTGACGTGATGATGCCGGAGGTCTCGGTCATGCCGTAGCCGGTGTTCGGTCGTGCGCCCGCCAGCGCCTTGTCGATCTTGTCGACCAGGTCAGGCTGAAGCTGTGCGCCGCCGCCGCCCATGGAGAGCAGGCTGGAGGTGTCGTACTTGGCGAAGTCGGGATGGGTGATCATCTCGCGCGCCATGACGGGCACGCCGCCCGCCGAGGTGCAGCGCTCGCGCTCGACCAGCCTCAGCGCCTCGCCAGCGTCCCACTTGTACATCAGCACCATCTTGCCGCCGCCCGCGGTCGTCGCGTAGGCGCCGCAGTTGTTGGCGGTGACGTGGAAGAGCGGGGTGGTCACCAAGGTCGAAGGGATCGGCGGCGCGACTGCTGGATCAGGGGCCACGCCGGTTGCGCGCTGCGTGGCCAAGGTGTGCACCTGGCCGGAGAACATCATGTTCATGAGGTTGGTGATGCAGCTGCGGTGGGTGAGTTGCGCACCCTTCGGGAAGCCGGTGGTGCCGGAGGTGTAAAAGATGCAGACATCGTCGTCAGGATCCACCGCGACGTCCGGAAGTGGTCCACCCGTGGCGACGACGTCAGCCCAGGCGATCGCCTCGGCGGGAGCCGTGGGCGCGCGGACGGCGACGAGGACCGCCGACTTCAGCATGCCCGGCTGCTCGGCCATGCGGGCGATCCGCTCAGCGTCGGCGAAGACGACCTTGGGGTCTGCGTCTTCAAGGCCATAGGCCATCTCCGGCGCCGTCCACCAAGCGTTCATGCCCACCACAGCCGCGCCGATGCAGGCGCAGGCCCAGTAGATCAGCATCCATTCCGGATAGTTCCGCATCGCGATCGCAACCCGGTCGCCACGCCCGACGCCGCGGCTGACGAGCCAGTTCGCGATGGCGGCCACCTGGGCATGGGATTCGGCATAGGTGATCCGTTCGTCCCCAAACACGAGGTAGTCGCGCGGACCGAAAGCGGCGGTGGACAGCCAGAGGGCCCGAACACTTGGCGGGGCATTGCGGAAGGCGCGGACGGGACTGTTGACCCCGCCGGGGATGA
>JANPKX010000326.1:0-3420 GCA_031426235.1 Alphaproteobacteria bacterium
GTTTTCGAGGAACCCTTATGGACCTTTCCAAGATACCCGTCGGGGTGAACCCGCCCTACGACGTCAACGCCATCATCGAGATCCCGCAGGGCGGTGAACCGGTGAAGTACGAGATCGACAAGGAGAGCGGCGCACTTTTCGTCGACCGCTTCCTGCACACCGCGATGTTCTACCCGGGAAACTATGGCTTCATTCCCCACACCCTGGCGGACGACGGCGACCCGATGGACATCATCGTGGTGGGCCAGACCCCGGTGGTGCCCGGCGCCATCATCCGCGCGCGGCCCATCGGCTGTCTGATGATGACCGACGAGGCCGGCGGCGACGAAAAGGTGCTGGCCGTGCCGGTGGATGCCCTGCACCCCTTCTACACAGGGGTGGACAGCTGGCGCGCCTTGCCCAAGATCCTGACCGAGCAGATCGCTCACTTCTTCCAGCACTACAAGGATCTGGAAAAGGGCAAGTCGGTGGAGATCAGCCGCTGGGCCGACGCCGAGGAAACCGCCGACCTGATCCGCAGCGCCATCGAGCGCTACAAGGCCCAGAGTTAGTCAGACCTGACAAAGTCCAGGAACACCGGCGCACAGTCGCCCAGCCGTTTTTCCTCATAGCGGGTGGTGACGTGGTCGGCGGGTGGCGCGCGCCAGTCGTCGGCGCGGGCCGCCTGCCAGGTAAACGCCGGGTTCGCGAGAAAGCCCGCCAGCGCCTGGTCGACATAGCTTGCCACGTCGCTGGCGAACCGCAGCTTGCCGCCGGGTTGAAGCACGCGCGCGAGGTCGCAGACCAGCGCCGGCTGGACCAGCCGGCGCTTTTGCTGGCGGGTCTTGGGCCAGGGGTCGGGGAACAGGATGAAGACGCGGGCCAGGCTGGCGTCCGGAATGCGGGCGATCAGGTCGCGGACGTCCGCGTCGTGCAGGCGCACGTTGCGCAAGCCCTGCTCCTCGATGTGCCGTACGGCGCTGGCCACACCGTTCAGGAACGGCTCGGCGCCCAGGAACAGCACGTCCGGCGCGCGCGCGGCCTGGGCGGCCATGTGCTCACCCCCGCCGAAGCCGATCTCCAGCCAGGTTTCACGCGCCGTCGGCATCAGTTCGGGGGAGCTGACGGGTCCCGGCGGAACCCGCAGGGCCGGCAGGCGCGTTTCCACGAGCGCGGCCTGACGCGGCTTGATGGGGCGCGACTTCAGGCGGCCGAAGGAGCGGAGATGGGGATAGGCGTCGGACACCCGCGGGCTCTAACCCACTGGCGCGCCGGCGTGAATTGCTATGGAGTCGCGCCCCGCACCGGAGACGTCCCTTGAACCGCTCTTTTCTTCTCGTTGCTTGCCTCGCGCTGCTGGGGATGCCCGCTGCGGCTGAGGTCAGGGTGACGCCGGCCATCGCCGCGGCGGTGGCGGACGCCGGGCGGCCCGCCATCGACAGGTACCGCGATGATCGCCGCAAGCCGGCTGAGACCGTCGCGTTCGCCGGCATCGCGCCGGGCATGACGGTGGCCGAACTGATCCCCGGCAACGGCTACTACACCCGCATCCTGTCGAAGGTGGTCGGACCGTCGGGGCGGGTGTTCACCGTCCCGTTTTCGGAACCTCGGGCCGGGTTTTCCAAGGCGATCGCCGCCGACCCGAGCTACGGCAATGTGACCCTGATTGGCGGCGCGCCGCTCTCCATTGGCGTGCCGGCGCCGGTCGATGTCGTCTGGACAACGCAGAACTACCACGACATCCGCCAGGGCCGGGCCCTGTTGAACAGGGCCGTCTTCGACGCCCTGAAGCCGGGCGGCATTTATTTCGTTGTCGATCACGCCGCGATTTCCAGCGCCGCCGAGGACGTGCTGCTCTCGCTGCACCGGATCGACGAGGCGGTCGTCCGGCGTGAGGTGCTGGCGGCCGGGTTCACCCTGGAGGCCGAGAGCGACCTGCTGCGAAATCCGGCCGACAAGCGCAGCCAGATGGTCTTCGACCGCGAGGTCAACCGCAACACCGACCAGTTCGTACTGAAGTTCAGAAAGCCCGTGAAATGACCCATCCCCTGATCCTCGGCGCGTTGGCCGTCGCGATCCTGGCCGCCTCGGGCACCGCCGTTGCACAGCCGCCCGCAGCCTGCGAGGTGAGGCTGGCCAGCGAGATCGAGCGGTCCGACGCCCAGGTCTACCTGATGCGCCTGGAGCTCTCGGTCACGAAGCGCCAGTTGGCACAGGCCCTGGCCAAGTGTGGCGAGGCGTGTGCCGGGGTCAGGTAACGCCGTGCAGCACCCCTGACGCGCGGAGAAGCCAGAGCCCGGCCATCGCGCCCATTGCGATCCAGACGCCGATTACCAAGGCCGCCGCAGTGCGGCTGACGGGCCGGTCCGCGGCCGCTTCGGCTGCGGACCGGTGGGTGTCCAGGACCTCGCGCGGAATCAGTCTCACCACCAGCCAGAGACCCGCGGGGACCAGGATCAGGTCGTCCAGACAGCCCAGCACCGGGATGAAGTCCGGGATCAGGTCGATGGGGGAAAGGGCATAGGCCGCGACGGCCAGACCCAACGCCTTGGCGTACCAAGGCGTCCGGGGATCTCGCGCCGCCAGCCACACGGCGTGGGTGTCGCGTTTCAGCGACCGCGCCCACGCCTTCAGCGTCAAGGGGCTAGGCCAGGCCCTTCAGCTGCTCGACCAGATCTGTCTTCTCCCACGAGAAGCCACCCTCATTGTCGGGCGTACGGCCGAAGTGGCCGTAGGCAGCGGTGCGGGCGTAGATCGGACGGTTCAGCTGCAGGTGCTCACGGATGGCCCGCGGCGTCGCGCCGCCGATCATCTCGGGCAGGGCCAGTTCGAGCTTGCCCGGGTCGATCTCGCCCGTCTCGTGCAGGTCGACGTAGAAGCTGAGCGGGTTGGCCACACCGATCGCATAGCTGATCTGGATGGTGCATTTGCGCGCCAGCCCGGCGGCCACGACGTTCTTGGCCAGGTAGCGGCAGGCGTAGGCGGCCGAGCGGTCGACCTTGGTCGGGTCTTTGCCTGAAAACGCGCCGCCGCCGTGCGGGCTCGCGCCGCCGTAGGTGTCGACAATGATCTTGCGGCCGGTAAGGCCGGCATCGCCGTCAGGTCCGCCGATCTCGAAGCGACCGGTCGGGTTGATGTGCCACTTGGTCTTCTTGGTGATGAGGCCCGTCGGGATGATCCCCTCGACATAGGGCTTGATCACGCCCTCGAGCCGCTTGGGCGTCGCCGTGTGCAGCCCCAGGCGCTTCTTGTGCTGGGTCGAGACGACGATCTGGAGGATCTCGACCGGGCGACCGTCTTCATAGCGCACGGTCACCTGGCTCTTGGCGTCAGGCTCCAGCACAGAACATTCGCCCGAGTGCCGCACCTCGGCCAGCTTCTTGAGGATGTCGTGGCTGTATTGCAGGGTCGCCGGCATCAGGGCTGGCGTCTCGTCGCAGG